>CANPPM010000286.1 GCA_947575935.1 uncultured Butyricicoccus sp.
GCTACCCGTGATGGCGCAGAACGTATCGATCCCGGAAGTAAAAACTTGCCTGCAATGGAAAAACAAAAAGAACTGATTGAACAGCTCGCGCGGGAATTTCCGTTAAGTCGCGGGCTGTTTGAATATCAGGATTTTGTGCAGACTCCGACGCAAGGCAATGCTTCGGAGTTTATCACACGGGCGCTGGAAGATAACCTCAACCAGATTGCGAAGCGCGAAAACTATCTGGAGTACATTGCGCAGCGTCCCCGTGCGATTCGGATGGGTGCGCACGGATTGTTTAACGGCTCTGAGAACTCTATCGTGCTCTCGCAAGTTGCAGAAGAAATCGCGCATCACCCCGGAAACGTATGGTTGCCAATTATCTCTCTGCGCCGCGAAGATGCAGAACGGCTCGGCTATGATAATGCGGAAAACTGGCGGTCGCTGTTATCCTCGAACGCGATGGAAATTGCAAAAGCAATGAAAATCCCGTGGGAGGACTTCCGCTGGTACGCTGCGTTTCATGATGAGGGAAACCACCCGCACGTGCATATGGTTTGCTACTCAGATGATCCGTCCAAAGGATTTCTTACGGGCAAGGGAATCGAGAATATTAAATCGATGTTGGCAAAGCAGATTTTCCGTCAGGAATTGACTGAAATCTATTCGCACCAAACCGAGCGCCGCGATGATCTGACGCGTTCCGCCAGCGAGGTTTTTCGTCAGCTGGCTTCTCAAATGCAGAGTGGAAATCTCGACAACGAGCGTATCGAGCAGCTGATGAAGCACTTATCGGAAAAGCTTAAAACGACATCCGGCAAGAAAAAATACGGTTACTTGAAAGCACCGCTGAAGGCTGTTGTAGATGAAATCGTTGACGAGCTATGCAAAGACCCGCGCGTCGCAGAAGCCTATGATTTGTGGTATGCGCTTCGGGAAGATGTTCTGAAAACGTATAAGGATACCATGCCGGAACGTGTTCCGCTTTCGCGGCAGAAAGAGTTCAAGCGTATCAAAAATATTGTAATTGAGGAAGCCGTGCGTATGGGCGCAGACCCTCAACACACTTCTGCCAATGCGCAGAGTTCTGGAACGCAGATGCGTCCGCCAGCTTCAATCTATCAATCCGCAACGCGCCTGCTGCATCACATGGGAAATATTTTCCGTGACCAGCAGCCGCCGGGAGACGGCGCTTTGCGCGTGTCGGTGGACAGCAAGCTGCGGCAGAAAATCCGCGAAAAGAAAATGGCCCTCGGACATAAGGCCGATGACCATGAGAACACCATAAATATGTGATTTGGAAATGGAGGGGAGAACTTGAACGACTTGAAAGAGCAACTTCGAGAAAAAGCGGTCGAGCAAACCAAACTGGTATTCGGCATCTTTCACATCAAGGAAAACGGGGCGGAAACCTATTTTGCATCCATAGGAAATCATGAGCTGCTGTACGCAGCGGATCAGCTGCGGCGCTATGTTCAGCACGAAGACGCGGCCAGCGCTTTTGAAAATCTCTATCCAAACCGTTTGGAAATTACATAACATGTTTTTGACCGCTATGTAAGGGAACGGCTTGATGACAGCGGCCGCGTGGCAGGTGCATTCCACATTGACTTTGATATAGGTGAATTTTCAGGTCTGCGCATTATGGACGGCTGGGAGAGCTATCAAATCAAAGACATCTGTTCGGCGGTCAGTCACGCAATGCGTAAAGAAGGTGCAGATACAGAGGAACAATGGGACCGTCTTCTTGACCGGCTTCGCGGCAAAGAGATTACTCCGGACAGCCGATATGCTTTTCTTGAAGGCGAGCGCTCCCTGCGTCCGGAGGAAATTTCATTCTCCGGGGATATCGACCAGAACGACAATCTGCTGAACTTCTATGTGGAAACCAATTTCAATGTCGATGAGGTGTTCGGAACAGATGTTATGACAGCTGAAAATGATGATTTCCTGAATATCTATGCAGACTATGATCTGGAAGAAAATTGTGTTTGCGATACGCTGACCGTACTCTTAGACAGTTCCAACGGTGAGCAGTTCGTTTACAAATACCAGATGAATGCAGAAGAACAGACCGTGATGACGCAGAAAATGGATGCTTATTATACGGAGCAGTTTGGTGAATCTCTCAGTGACTGCCGTAAGCAGTATCTGGAAGAAGATGCACAGCCGTCTCAACATTTGAGTTTGTAACTCGTTTACACATCGTGTGTCAGCAGCACAGAATAACTGTGATCAATCCCAAAAGCACCGAGTGGTGCGGTTATGATGATTGCTAAAACGGCAACTGACAAAACTATTTGTCCGCAAGGTAATCCCAAGGACAATGGAACCGCCCCAATTGCGGCCTGCACCGTTGCTTTTGGCAAATAAGAAATGATGCAGAAAAATCGTTCCTTCCGGTTAAGCTGTGTGCCAATAAGGCAAAGGAAAACACCGCAGGATCGGATCAGAAGCGCGATGAAAATCATGGATGCGGCAGGGATTCCGGCGTTCAATGTGTATCGGATATCAACTGCTGTACCGACCAATACGAACAGCAATACTTCAGCTCCGATCCATAGTTTTCCGAATTTTGCGGACAGTCTCTGTGACACAAATGGCGGGCATTTTATTTGCAGGACGGAAGCCATACTTATAACTGCAAGCAATCCGGAAAACGCAATACGATTTTTTATCTGTGTTTCCAATGCAATCAGCAGGAATGAAACAGAGAGGATTATGATTGTTTTCAGGCTGCTTCGAATACTGTGCTGCCGTGCATGAGCGCATTCGAAGAATAAGCCCAGCAGCCAGCCAACAGCCGCTCCAAGCAAAATCCCCAAAAGGATTGAAATAGGGATGTTTATAAAATCCGTGATATTTGTGGAAGCACCCTGTGCCATTGCTGTAAAAGTTGAGAACAACACAATTACAAAAACATCGTCGCAGGATGCACCAGCTAAAATAAGCTGTGGGACACAATGGTTGGTTCCATACGTTGTTTCGATTAGATGTACCATTCGTGGCACGACAACAGCAGGGGATACCGCGCTCATGACAGCACCCATTACAGCTGCATCCATTTTGGAAATGCCAAGCAGCTGAGGTGCGAATAAGAAATATGCGATTACTTCCAAACAGGCTGGGAGAAATGACATCAGGACTGCGGGCCGTCCGACTTTTTTCAGATCGGACAGATTCAGTGTCAAGCCTGCTTTTAGCAGGATAATAATCAGTGCCATTTGTCTGAGATCGGCGGAAATACCGAGGATAGACGGGTCAAGGATATGGAAAGCATATGGGCCTATGATGACACCGGCAGCCAGCATACCGATGATTCGTGGAAGCCCAAGACGTTGGAAAATGGAAGCAGCCATAAGGCCGGTAAGGAAAATAAATGCGAGTGAAGTTAACATAAAAAATCCTCCTTTGCCGCAAAAAAGCCGATGCTTCCTGCGACATAAATCACAGAAGTCATCAGCTTGAATAAGCGGTTCAGGTTTCCCTTGGGAGAACTTCATTCCCTTAGTGTGCACTTACTATATCACGAAAAGAACATTTCGTCAAGACAGAAATTCAAAGCGAGAATCGGGAGGTGTTAAAAATTCCGTACATACACTTTACAGAGGAACAGAAGCAGCGTGCCAGTAGTGTGGATCTGGTCGAGTTCTTGCGGCGGCAGGGTGAAAAGTTGCTTCCGTCCGGACGCGAGAAACGCCTTGCCAGCGATCACAGCATCACCGTCGATGGCAACCGTTGGTACGATCATTCTGCGCAGCAGGGCGGCGGCTCGATTTCGTTTGTGCAGAAGTTTTATGGCGTAGGCTATGCCGAAGCAGTTACCCGTTTGCTCGGCG
>CANPPM010000287.1 GCA_947575935.1 uncultured Butyricicoccus sp.
CCAAAACCTTATGACCGAAACAATGGAAAAAATCAAGAAAATGATCGATGTTGACACCATCATCGGCACCCCTATCCACACCCCTGACGGCACGACGGTGATCCCGGTTTCCAAGGTCTCCTTTGGCTTCGGTTCAGGCGGCAGCGATTTCATTTCCCGAAATGCCAAGGATGCGGTCCCCGTGTGCTTTGGCGGCGGCGGCGGCGCAGGTGTGACCGTTTCCCCAGTCTGTTTCCTGATCATCAACGCACAGGGCGCTAACATCCTGCCGATCAATGCGCAAGCCGTCACCTCGGTCGACCGGCTGATCGAAATGCTGCCGGGCGCGGTCAGCAAAGTTTCCGCATTCGTTGGAAACCGCAAATCCGCCAAGACTGAGCCGGCCGCGGAGGCAGACCCGTCTGCAGACGCCTGACCGCCTGCATATTCCCGCAAAGCCGCCCGTACAATGAAGGAGGAAAGAAACCTAAGCAGATTCCTCTTGCATTGGGAAAGGCGGAGAACGGATGAAACGACTGATGTGCGCCTTGCTGCTGCTGTTGGCACTGACGGCTGCTGCAGGCGCAGCGAACGCAAAAAGCGCCATTGTACTGGATGGCTTCACAGGCGCGGTTTATTTCGAACAAAACGCCGACGAACGGCTGCCAATGGCCTCCACCACCAAGATCATGACCGCCATTGTCGCCATTGAATTGGGCAATCTCGAACGTGAATACGAAGTCAAGCGCGAATATACCTTGGTGGAAGGAACCTCCATGTCCCTGCGCGAAGGGGAAACGCTGACCATTCACGACACCCTTTGGGGCCTGCTGATGCTCTCTGGAAACGACGCAGCACTCGCCCTTGCCGGAGAATGCGGCGGCATAAACAACTTCGTATCCAAGATGAACGCCAAGGCCGCCGCCCTAGGCCTGGAAAACACCCATTTCGACAATCCGCACGGGTTGGACAGCGAAAACCATTACACGACCGCGCGCGAGCTGGCCACGCTGGCGGCCTATGCCCTGCGCAATGAGACCTTTCGTGAGATCGTCTCCGCCCCCAGCCACACTGCAGCCGGTCGCGCCATGACCAATCATAACCGTCTGCTGCGTTCTTACGAAGGCGCCTGCGGTGTAAAAACCGGTTTTACCCGCCGGGCTGGACGCTGCCTGGTCTCAGCTGCCGAGCGTAACGGACGGCGGTTGGTTACCGTCACGCTGAACGATCCCGACGACTGGAAGGACCATGCCCAACTGCTTGATCTTGGATTTTCCAAATTTCACGAGCAAACCCTGCAGACTGCGGGGGAACCCATCGGCGCCTGCAGGGTTTACGGCAGCACAGCCGAAACCGTCCCACTGCTTGCGGGCGAGACGCTGACTGCCTGGCTGGCCGACGGGGAAACGCCCCAGCCGGTGTTTTCCGGCCGCCGGTTCACCTACGCGCCGGTGTTCAGCAGTGCGCGCTTTGGCACGGTGGAATACTGCCTTGGCGGCGAGGTGCTGGCCGGGGGCAGCGTCGCTTACGGCGCGGACGCCGCCCGGCCGCGCGAAAGGCAAAGCCTATGGGAGCGCCTGTGGGCATTCCTGTTCGGTTAGGGGCCGCTCCATGAAAGGCGTCTAACCAGAGGCCCCTTTGCCGCCTGGCCTACCCTTCCCGCCTTTGGTTCGATCCCGATCTCTCAAACAGCGCTTTACTCTGACGGAGGAATGAAAAAAATGAAGGAACGTGTGCAAAAAATCCTGGCGCAGGCCGGCGTCTGCTCCCGCCGTGCCGGCGAACAGTTAATTGCAGCCGGCCGTGTCACCGTAAACGGACGCAAAAGCCGCCTAGGCGACCAGGCCGACAGCGACCGGGATCTGATCTGTGTAGACGGCAAACGCATCGGCGCCAGTGAACAAAAGGTTTATCTGATGCTGCATAAACCGCGCGGTTTTGTCTCCACCCTTTCCGACGAACGCGGACGCAAAACTGTCCGCCAGCTGGTCAAAGGATGCGGCGCGCGGGTCTATCCGGTCGGACGGCTGGACGCCGACTCCGAAGGTCTGCTGCTCATGACCAACGACGGCGCGCTGACGTATTCCCTGACCCATCCGCGCCACGTCATCTGCAAGCATTATTACGTACGGGTGAAGGGCGACCTAAAAAATCTCGACCGTCTGCGTGAGCCGGTCGAAATTGACGGCCGCGAAACCGCCCCCGCCGAGGTCCATCTCCTGGACGCCCCCGCCAGCGGCTATAGTCTGCTGGAATTTGTCATTCATGAGGGCCGAAACCGCCAAATCCGCACCCTCTGTGAGCGCTGTGGTTTCGAGGTCAAGCGCCTGAAGCGTATGAAGATCGGTGAACTCCCCATCGACCCGGGTCTCAAAGTCGGCGGCTGGCGGCATTTGACCGACGAAGAAATCTCTTATCTGAAAAGCCTGTAACCCAGGGCGCGCCTGAGATTTCTAGAGCTGAATGCTCTGCCCGCAGGCCAGATACCGCAGCCGCTCCATCCGCTGCTGCAAAAACAAATACTGCTCTATCCCTGTACAGTGACAGGTATAGTATTCTACCGGCAAAAGGTTCAGCAACGCCCCATAACGGTCCAGCGTTTCGTCCAACGCAAATTTAGAAAGATGAAATCCGCCGACCAGAATATCCGGCCGGAAGCACGCGGCAATGTCCAAAATCCCCCTGTGCGAACAGCCGCTGAACAGCACGCGTTTTCCGGCCTCCTCAATCATCAAATACTGCTCATGACGGAAATCCTCGGGCAAAAACACGCCGTCTTCCTGCCTCTGAAGACCGCCGCTATCCAGCGGATGACGGCGGGCAGACGAAAGACAAGGATACAGCGTCAACCCCTCGCCCAATACAGTTTCATGGCTGATAAACCGCAGCCGCGGTTCCTCCTGCAGCGAAACATCCAAACCAATATACCGCCCCGCACCATGATAATGGGGCTCGAAGGCATGACGGCTCAAATAAACAGGAGCCGTTTTATTGCGCTCCAAAAACGTCCGCAGCCCGCCTCCATGGTCATAATGCCCATGTGAAAGCACGGCCGCATCAACCGCCGCCAGGTCAAGCCCCAGCGTATCCGCGTTTCTGGCAAACAATGCAGTTTGTCCCATATCAAACAGCAGCGTATGCGCCCCGGTTTCAATATACAAGCTTAAACCATGTTCAGTATGCACATCCCCGCGTGCAGCCGTATTTTCCAGCAATGCAGTAATCTTCACTTCGTTTCCTCCTCTGCTCCTGCTTGTGCGCACAAGACTTTTTCAGGATAGCATGATCCTCCAAGGAAGTCAACCAAAGGCTGGTTGTTTCTATAAATTCTGTACAAATCCTGCGGTAATGCCGCCGCTTTCAAGCGTTCTGCAGACTGATTTTCTGAAAAAAACGCATTTCTCCGCAGCAAATACAGGCGAGCGCCTCTTCACAAAAGTCTTTGCCCTTGCAGCCGGCCTCCTATTTCCAAGCAAATTCCAGGGCCTGTCCCCATCTGTCAGCGATGCTCCCAGCGAAAAAAGCCTTGAGACGGCGTTTGGACGGTTCTAAAATGAATCTGGCATGTGTCAACAATTCTTCGCGCAGCAACAGGAAAACGCAAAGGAACAGCGTATATTGGGACCTCTGTGAACAGACGCTCAGAAAAGAGTTGCAAAAAAAGACAGAGTCTGCTATGATAAAAGGGCTATAATGCTGCAAAACGGAGGTTTGTTATAGATGAAATTAGGCATTGTCGGGCTGCCCAACGTCGGCAAGTCCACCCTGTTCAACGCCATCACCAACGCCGGTGCGGAGAGCGCCAACTATCCCTTC
>CANPPM010000288.1 GCA_947575935.1 uncultured Butyricicoccus sp.
CCACTTCATCAAAGGGCAGCAGCTTACATGCCGCAGCCTCATTTTCCAGAGGCAACCGCACATCGTCATAAAACCCCGGAATAGCAATACTGTTTTCATCTTTTATCGTCTGCAGCACCTGCAGCAATTTCCAAGCAGGATTAGCAATGGCGGCAGCATATTTTGAGTGGAGATCCCGATTGGCGCAGGTTACCTCAAGCTCGACGCAGCACATCCCTTTAAGGCCGAGAATCAAACTCGGTCTCCCAGATTCATGCATATGGCTATCTGAGATAATGGTAATGTCGCACGCCAACAGCTCCCGGTTGTCGTGGACAAATCCCTGCAAATGCGGGCTGCCGGTTTCTTCTTCCCCTTCGAATAAATATTTGACATTGACAGGCAGATGCCCGTCAAACTGCTTCCATAGCCTCGCGGCCATGATGTGGCAGAACAGCTGGCCTTTGTTGTCAGAGGAACCCCTGCAAAAAATGCGGTCATCCTTTATGACAGGTTCAAATGGATCTGTATTCCACTCCTCCAGCGGCTCCGGAGGCTGGACGTCATAATGCCCATAGATCAAGACGGTTGGCAAATCCGGCCCCTCGATTATTTCACCATAGACGATTGGACAGCCGTCTGTTGGAATCATCCTCGCGTTTATGCCGCTGACCGCCATCATGCTGCGCAGCATCTCCGCGCACGCCTCAATCCCCTCGCCAGTTGCGCTGATGCTCTTTTGCCTCAGGAATGGAAACAGCTCATTCAGCAGGAAATCATGATTTTCATCGACCCAACGAAACTTTCTTTCCATAACGCGCCTCACTATTGTATAGATTCTATCAGGTGACAGGCTGCAGAATGCCCCGGACCGGTTTCAACAAGCGCGGGCTCCGCCCTCCCGCAATAGTCGTTCGCCTTGGGGCAGCGGGAAGCAAACCGGCAGCCTGGCTTTGGGTCAATCGGCGAAGTAATCTCTCCCTTAATGGCGATTCTTTCCTGACGGCTGTGTATATCCGGAATTGGTATAGCGGAGAGCAGCGCCTGCGTATACGGATGCAACGGGTGAGAAAAGATATCTTCCGTACTGCCCTTTTCTACAATTTTGCCCAGATACATTACGGCAATCGTATCAGAGAAATGATTGACGACACTGAGATCGTGGGTAATAAAAATATATGTTAATCCCAGTTTTGCCTGCAACTCTTTCATGAGATTCAGGATTTGGGCCTGGATAGACACATCCAGAGCGGAGACTGGCTCGTCGCAGACAATGAACTGCGGGTTCAGGGCCAGAGAGCGCGCAATGCCGATCCTCTGCCGGCGGCCTCCATCTAATTCATGGGGATACGTGTTGACCAGCCTCTGCGCAAGTCCTACCAGATCCATCAATTCCTTTACGCGGTCAAGCCGCTCCCGATTGGTTGCATAAATCCGGTTTATTTTTAATGGTTCCTCAATAATTTGGCTGACAGACTTCCTGGGATCCAAGGAGGAGAACGGATCTTGAAAAATGATCTGCATATTGTGGCGCATTTTCCGCATTTCCTCCTTGTTCAGTGCCCTGATATCAATTCCGTCAAAATAGATTTGCCCTTCTGTCGGTTCGATCAGCCGAAGGATTGCCCGCCCGGCGGTGGACTTTCCACAGCCTGACTCGCCCACAATTCCAAGCGTTTCGCCTTTCTTGAGGGAGAAGCTGATACCGTCAACAGCATGAAGCATCCCGCGGGAAGTTTGAAAGTACTTTTTCAGATCGCGGACCTCTAAAAAATTGTTTTCACTCATTTTGTGCCTCCAAAGACAGATTTGTCCTTATCTGAATGAAACAGATGGCATTCGACATAATGGCTCTCAGAGAGTTCTGCTTTCTGCGGCATTGCCGATGTGCAGATATCGCAGGCATCATCGCACCGGTCATGGAAGGGACACCCAGATGGCAGGTTGCTTGGGTCCGGCATTAAGCCGCGAATCGGTTTTAAATTTGTTTTCCTGTTTGTGATGCTGGGAAGCGAGTTAAAAAGGCCCTTTGTATACGGATGGGCAGGGTTGTCAAAGATATCTTCCAGCGTGCCGTGCTCGACAATCCTCCCCGCATAAATAACAGAGACAAAATCACAAATATCCGCTACAATTCCCAAATCATGCGTGATCATCAACAATGCGGTATGAAGCTTTTCTTTCAATTCCTTCATCATTGCCAGAACTTGGGCCTGGATGGTCACATCCAATGCCGTCGTCGGCTCATCGGCAATCAATATGCTGGGGTTGCATACCAAAGCCATTGCGATAATCACGCGCTGTTTCATACCTCCGGAGAACTGATGTGGATATTCTTTTGCGCGTTCGGCAGGTATCCCCACAAGCTCCAAAATTTCCTTTGCTTTCTTCATCGCTTCGGTTTTATTCACTTTTTCGTGATAGGCAATCACTTCGGCAATTTGTGTGCCGACTGTCATGACAGGATTCAGGCTGGTCATGGGATCCTGAAAAATCATAGATATTTGCTGGCCGCGGAGCTTGTCCATTTCTCTCTCAGATAGTTTTAATATATCTTGCCCGCAAATTCGGATTTCACCCTGCACAATACGGCCCGGCGGCGATGGAATGAGGTTCATCATCGCCAGTCCCGTCGTGGTTTTTCCGGCTCCAGTTTCTCCGACCAGTCCCAAAGTCTTTCCAGGCGCTATGGAGATATCAAGCCCGTTGACAGCTTTTACCACACCATAATCTGTTTTGAATTCAACGTACAGATTCTTGACTTCTACAGCAAATTCATTATGCATTGCGATACCCCCCATCAGTGCAGCTTTGGATCAAGAGCGTCCCGCAGGCCATCGCCCAAAAGATTCAATGACAAGATAACAACCATGATGGCAAGGCCAGGGAAAATGACAAGATGCGGATAATCCCGGATAAATGCGCGGGAGCCGGAAAGCATGGCGCCCCATTCAGGAGTCGGGGCCTTTACGCCGAGCCCAATAAAGCTGAGGGAAGCGACCGTGTTGATAGTGGTCCCGGCCTTCAGCGTAGCCTGCACGATGATCGGGGCCAGGCTGTTGGGCAAAACGTGGGTCAAAATAATCGTGTGATCTCTGGCGCCAATCGCGCGGGAGGCCTCAATAAACTCCTGGTCCTTTACAGATAAAAGGGCGGCCCTTGTGATGCGTGCAAAACCTGGAACACCTGAAATACCGACGGAAATCATCATGTTAGGGATGCTTGCGCCGAGAGAATTCACAATGGCGATAGCGAGCAGCATGCCTGGTATCGCCAGCATTACATCTAATATTCGCATGATAACATTGTCAAAGGCACCCCCATAATAACCGGCGATTGCGCCCAGCGTCCCGCCAAGTGTCAAGGAGATACTGACAGACAAGATGCCTACAAACATGGATATGCGCGTCCCGTGGACGATCCTGGCAAAAATGTCCCGCCCGAATTCATCTGTGCCGAAGGGATGCTTCAGAGATGGGGAAAGGAATCTCTCCGTGTAGTTCTGTTGGATTGCGACAGTATCATAATCGGCAATTTGATTTGCAAATACCGCAACCAACGCCAGCATCGCCAACACGCACAGGCCTATAATTGCCATCCGGTTCTTCAGCAGCCGTCCGAATACCTCTGCGAGTTGGCTGCGTCGTTTCTGTCTGGGGATTCGCTGCTTCATACTGTACCTCCTATCTCAAATATTGCGCCTTGATGCGCGGGTCAATAAATGCATATAACAGATGCGAATCAAGGGAAGAAAATAAGTGCAGCGAGAGCGGCTGCAATGCGACCAAAGAGATGAAGAAGGAG
>CANPPM010000289.1 GCA_947575935.1 uncultured Butyricicoccus sp.
TTTACCTGCAATGCAACCGCATGCCCCAACCGATCGCCCGACTTGAATCCGAAATATTCCAGCACCTCATCAATCGCCCGCAGTCCGGAATATAAATTGCGGAATTCTTCGCCAACATGGTATGTCAGCCCCAGATTTGGTATTGCGTTCCGCGTATCCGGATTCATGGGCCAAGTGTTATGCTTGCTGCGGGCATATACGAATACCGGCGCATAAATCCAGGGTTCGGCATTCAGTTCCTCCGACGCCGCATCCAACCCAACCACATATTCGCCAAGATAAGGCACCTCCAAAAACATCTCTGTGAGCGTATCACAGAATATCCCACACTGGGCACGCAGCGTCTCTACATAATGCGGCGCATCCCCCTTATATTGAGGGTTGTCCGCCCAGCACGCCTGCCCAAAGCTGCCGCGCAATAAATCCGGCTTGGTAAAATGATAAATGACCCCTATTGTTGGGAACGACAGAAACTGCTTTTCATGCAGTTGGTCCAGCGCCTGCCCTACGGCTGCCATTGCATTCCGGGCTTCTTCTGCTGAAACGGCGCCAGTACTGGAAATGGGGCGCCGCTCGCTATCCACGCAAGACCACAAAAAATGCAAATACGAATGAAATACAACCCAGAGCTGCCGTGCCAGCTCATTTTTTAACGTCCGGCTGCTCATCGTGCCCGTCATCGCCGCCCCTCCCGGCGGAAGCGGCGGGACGATCTTGACCTCAAGCAGCTTCAGGTACGGCATGCGGCTTTGGCTCCGGAAAATGGCACATCCGGCAGTATAAATCAACCGGGGGTCCGGCTCTCGGAACCGGTAGACTGCGCCTGCCGCGTTCTGATAATAGGATCGAAATTTGCGCAGCCCATGGATGTCCTCCGGCTGGGTTATTGTCTTGAAACAATGGTTTTTCAGCCGTATGTACTGCAGCAGCGCCCGTCGAAGTTGAGGCCGCTTATGATGACTTACCTCCCGCAGCGCCTTATAATAAAGCAGAATGTCACATGATGTGTTCGTTTCACATAAATGGTGGAACACACTGCGGCTCAGCAGGTCAAACTGCAAAGGTTGCCGCTGCACCCTGAAAATCTCAGTCACCTCTCGTGTACATGCCCCAAAATGGCTGAAATATTCTGCGCAGGCAGCGTCCTGCTGTTCTCGCTGCCCCATACAGGCCGCGTAGACCACGCGGTACAGAATGCCGCAAATTCCCTCAATACCAAGTTGGCTATAAACCCATGCGAAAAAATCATCCGGTCCAGTGAGCTCCGTGCGCAGTAGGTATGCCGCCAGGAACAGTCTCAGCAGCCCTGCCATCAGCAGCGTTCTCAGCATTTTGCCATCCCTGTTCAGATGGGAGGTTTCGTACCTCAACACGGTCACATCCGAAATCAGCGCCCAAAGCACCTGGTAATCCATCCCTGCATTAAAATGCAGGTGCGTCTCCGCAATACCCGAAGAGAGCCGCTTTAGCAGCATCCGGTCAGAGAGAACCAGATTATCTGCAATGTTGGAAAGATTGCGGATATCTTCAATCCCGGCAATGACATAATACGCGGCAATCCAAAGGTCAGGCGTCGACAGCCGGACAAGCATGCTCCAAAGCTCCGCCTTATGCAAATCGTTATATCCGCCAAACAAGTCGAATCTCCGTAGATTTGTCCACGTCCGCAGCGCAGGGATACCGTCACGCATCGTGACAAAGCTGTCAGAAATCCGGAATATCTGATCAATATAGAATGCGTCAAGCGGAAATGTGCTCTCCTGCCATGCCTCGCAGAGCGGAGCGTCCCCATAGAACATCTCCAAAAGCTGCTGTGCTTCGTCCAGCCGGTCAGGCGCATGCAGCTTGCAGATCCGTGCAATTAGGTTGTCCCGTTGCCGAGTATAACGGAGGTATAAATCGTCCTCCGTCCCGTTGCGCACCAGAAAATCGCGATATAACTGCGATTTTTTCAACAGTGGGTCCTCATTCCCAAAATCAGGGTCGCAATATGGCAGCAGCAGCGCCCTGCAAATCAAGCTGATGCGCCGGCTGCGCGTCATAGGGACACCCCAGAATCCGTTATGCCAAATTCCCGCATCCGCCTGCGGGAATAAACGTATTTAATTTCGGTCATCATTTCATAAAGCACGGCATGGGAACTGTTTATCTGACCATCCTCTTCAATCGCCTTGCGAAGTCTCGCATAGGCCTGCGCTGCGTCTGTGGTTTCGCCGGATTTACCGTCGGCACTGTTGCCCTTTATGCGGAATTCCGCATATTCCTGCCGGTTTATCAGGATGAACTGCGCGTTAAAATAATAGGGGAGCAGGGCAAGCAGCAGATAAACTTTGCGAAAAAACGCTAATGTCTGGGAGGTATCTTCCGGCTGACTGTAAAAGTGCATCGCACTGCACAAATCCATCAGATGGGAACGGTAATATGCGCCAAATGTAAACTCATCTTCTTGGCGGCTCTCGTTGCGTTCCATCACGCGCAGATGGTGGTTCGCTATTTGCAAAAACGTCATAATATGGGAAAAAGGAAGCATTGCAGAGGCCCCTTCGTTTGAGGAAAGGCTGTCATTTACCGCCTGTATGATCTGCCGCCCCCGAGATTCCAAAGACGGAACCGCATCGGCAATCGCCGAAATCGACATGGTCATATTCGCAACATCCCCTGGTTGAATGGAGACAATGAGCGGTAGCCGCATCAACAAAGTGGAGCATTGGAGCAACAGTTTCTTAACCTTTTCACACAAGTGAGGGGCAAAATCCCTTGTGTCCTGCAATCCATCCTCACGAAGCTGAGCAGCAAAGCTTTGAAGGATTCGCTGCCGGGAATTTGATTCCTTTATTAAATTTTCCAGATCCTTACACCAGTCGTTCCATGCTTTTTCTGCATCAAAGCTGTCGCTGGCAACGGCGGAACTGCAGCTCCATTTCATAAACATATTCTGATGAGCTTCGGCTTCCTCCTGGAAATTCCACGCGTCCAGAAAAAGTATCATCTCTTTCTGATAGTACGAAATAGTCCACTCCATCCCGCCCAACAGGGAAAGGTCGTCAAAAAAGGCGATGGGTTCGGAAAAGAAATTCGGTTTCAGTAACTGAATGCCGCTTTGAGTCAGATACAGCATCGTACAGACAGTACGCATCCAGTCGGGATTTTCCGCGCAGCTTTCGTGCAGCATTTCAGAAGACAGCATTTGCCCCAGTGCAGGATGCTTTGCCAGATAGTCAAAATAATCCTCCACATGAGCACTGTTGCGGATATTGAAATGAAGGAAGCGCCCCGGCTCAAACAAAATATCCACATATAGGTTCATCGCGCTGTCGATATCCTTTACCTCCGGGAAAAGCGTAAGATTTTCGTTTAATGCGGCATCTTGGTTGATTAACGCCAGCAGGTCGGAGCGCCCGTGCATCACATGAGTATCCTGCGGTCTTTTAAGCGCCCGGTAATAGCATGGTGCAAGCACCGTCGTCAGTTTTTCAATAAAATTCAGCATGACGAACAGTGTTATAATTTTTTGCTTAATCTGAAGGCGGTGCTCCCATAGCCGATCGGAATAGCGCTCCCAATAGGTTTCCTCTGCCATTGCATTTTTGCATTGCCCCATTTCTCTTGCGACAAATTCCTCTACTTCGGCGGAACATTTCCGATATTGTTCTAACAAATAGGAATAATTAATGAACAAGTAGTGACGGCCATAAGTAAATTTCAGCATCTCAGGGATCCAGCTGCAGCAATCCTGGAGAAAACGGGTGTGCGACGTAATCAGTACGTTCAGCAAATGACA
>CANPPM010000290.1 GCA_947575935.1 uncultured Butyricicoccus sp.
TTCGCGAAATAGAGCGGATGCGGGAGAAGGCACGGCATGACGAAGCCCAGGCTCTATATAATGCGGAGCAGAAGGGGATACAAAAGGGTATGCAGGAAGGCATACAGAAGGGCATACAGGAAGGTAGGCAAAAAGGTATGCAGGAGGGCATCCAACAGGGGATATCAGAACGGAATATCGAAATTGCGAAGAACCTTGTAAAATTAGGAATGACCCTCCAGCAGATTGTCACGGCAACTGGCTTAACGGCAGAAGAAGTTGAAAATCTGCATACAGATACCTGAAAGATGTTGCAGGCATAACATTTTTGTTTAATCAATACTTCTGATATCAAGAAAGGGGGTCAGCGGATGCGGCTATGCATTGCTTTGGCTCCATGCAAAGTTTGAGGACGTTGCATGGAGGATAGAATGAGTCCTCAGGCTTTGCATTTTGGTTTACTGAAAAAATCAAAGGAGCAAAGTCAATATGAAAATAAAACAACTGAGAGCGTATATCCTGCTTTGGAGTACGCAGTCCCTTTCCACCCTTGGCAGCAGTATGACAAGCTATGCCCTGGTGTTGTGGCTGTATCTGCGCAATGGTTCCGCGCTGGGGACCGCAATGCTGTCTGTCTGTTCCTACGCGCCATATGTCATCATGAGCATATTTGCAGGCGCGTTGAGCGACAGATGGAACAAAAAACGCACGATGCTGGTTTGCGACCTGGCCGCTGCGTGCAGTACGGTTGCTATTTTCCTGCTCATCAAAGCGGACGCGCTTCAACCGTGGCATTTATACGTGTTGAACGCCCTGAACGGTCTGATGAATACAATCCAGCAGCCTGCCAGCGAAGTTGCGGCGACGCTTTTGATTCCCAAGGCGTATTATCAGAAGACAAGCGGACTGCGGTCCCTCTCCCAGTCCATGAACTCGATCCTGACGCCCATCCTGGCAACGGCGTTGTTTACATTTGCTGGTGTGGACTTGGTCATTGTATTCGATTTGACCACCTTTACGGCGGCGTTTCTTACCCTGCTGCTGTTCATTAAGATTCCGGAACGCAGTACGGCAGAACAGCCGAAGGAAAAAATTCTGACCTCAGCCCGTGCGGGACTCTCGTGGCTCAGGCAAAACCCGCTGATTTCAAATCTGATCCTGTTTCTGGCATGCATCAACCTGATTGCGTCCATATACAACGCGGCGTTGCCTGCTATGCTTCTGTCCAGGCAAAACAGCGGCGAAACGGTATTAGGTCTTGTGAATACCTGCGTCGGACTTGCCGCGCTGGTTGGCAGTGTTCTGGCGGCATTTCTCCCGGTACCTAAAAATCGAGTCAGGACAATCTGCTTCAGCCTTCTTTTTTCAATGAGCAGTGAAAATTTCCTGCTGGCTTTCGGAAGGACGCCTCTCGTCTGGTGCATTGGGGCCGTTTGCGGCTGGCTGTTCATACCGGTGATGAATGCGAATA
The DNA here is from genome assembly GCA_947575935.1 of uncultured Butyricicoccus sp. Taxonomy (GTDB): domain Bacteria; phylum Bacillota; class Clostridia; order Oscillospirales; family Butyricicoccaceae; genus QXXE01. Next base: position 1,451 of record CANPPM010000290.1, read on the forward strand.
TGGACGTAATTTTTCGAAGTACCATCCCGCTGGATATGCAGGGGCGCGTCTATTCCTGCCGCAACACGCTGCAATTTTTTACCATACCCATCGGCTTTCTGCTGGGCGGACTGCTGGTAGACAGGGTGTTTGAGCCGCTGATGGCAGCGCAGCCTGCGGGCGGCATACTGACGGACCTCTTTGGCGAGGCAAAAGGGGCGGGGGCGGCTATGCTGTTTTTTGTTATCGGCATTGCCGGGGTCCTGGTGTGCCTTACTTTTATCGTAAAGCTGAGGAAATACAGCTGGAGCGAGAACTGAATTGACCCGTACGCCAGTCACAATATTTTCCTGACTTTCTGGCAAAATAATTGTAGATGACGTCTGTTTTTCTGCGAATTACATCAATAAAAGCCGGGAAAAATCGCTTTATTTTTGTGCTTTGCCGGAATTTCCCGAATTGTTGTATAAATTAGCCTTGACAAAAGGGCATAAAGTGGTTATAATGCAGTACGTTAAGCCAAATACTGGCCCGAAAGAGTATCCTGGATTGAGCCGGATATATCGGAGGGAGGGAAGATAGATGTCAGAAGTTCATGTAAAAGAGAACGAGTCTCTGGACAGCGCTCTGAAGCGTTTTAAACGCAGCTGCGCCAAGGCCGGAGTCTTGGCCGAGGTTCGCCGCAGAGAGCATTATGAGAGCCCCAGCGTCAAGCGCCGCAAGAAGTCTGAGGCCGCTCGCAAGAACCGCAACAAACGGTATTATTAAGACTGAAATGAACGGTACTTGGAGATTTCCAGGTACCGTTTGTTTTTCATGCTGAGGAGGAGCGAACATGGCAAGCTATGAAAACTATCAGATGAAAATGGCCGCTATGGAGCAGGCCGGGGAAGTTATGAGCCTTTATCAGTCCCTGTTGGGCTCCCCAGGCTGTACCTGGAACGAAAAGTATCCGGTGATGGCGGACGTGGAGAAAGATATTCAAAACGAATCCCTGTATCTCTTGTATGACGGCCCGACGCTCGTTGCAGCGGCGTTTATGGGCGCGACAGACGAATTCGAGCACCTGACCTTCTGGGACCCATCGGTCAAGCGTCCCTGCGATCTGGCGCGTATCGGCGTACGGAAGGAGTACCAAAACCGGGGGATCGCCAAGGAACTGATCCGGCGGATGGAGCGGGACGTGGCCAGACGGGGATTTGACGGCATACAGCTGCTGGTGTGCAAGACGAATCCCAAAGCGGAGGCTGTCTACCAGGCGGCGGGTTTCCGGTACTGCGGGGAGACCGAAATTTATGACCACGAGTGGAATTGCTATGAAAAGAAGGTTGTACCTGCCGGAGAAGCCTGATCGGGAGAAAAATTATGCTGACATTGTTGCAGGATCATATTGGAGAGACCGCCGCGCCGCTGATTTTTCTCGTATTGTTTCTGGTCATCGTAGGCGGCGCACTGTGGGTCACGCCCCGGCTGGCCCGCTGGCTGGACAAAAAGGACGCGCAGAACAAGGGGTATTTTGACGGAATGCTGGAGGAGGACCCCAACCGGTCAAAGAAGAACTCCAAAGCAAAGTAAGGGGGAGCGCTATGTTTGAAGTAATCAAGCAAGAAGGCCGCGCCCGGCGCGGCCATTTTTCCTGCGCCCACGGGGGACAGGTACAGACGCCTGTTTTTATGAACGTAGGCACCCAGGGGGCAATCAAAGGCGGGGTGAGCGCGCTGGACCTGCGGGATCTGAAGTGCCAGATTGAACTGTCCAACACCTATCATCTGCATCTCCGGCCTGGGGATGAGACGGTGAAAACGCTGGGCGGCCTGCACAAAATGATGCGCTGGGACGGTCCCATCCTCACTGACTCCGGAGGCTTCCAGGTCTTTTCCCTGGCAGGACTGCGGAAGATTACAGAGGAGGGAGTGACCTTTGCCTCCCATATCGACGGACACCGCATATTTATGGGGCCGGAGGAATCCATGCGGATTCAGTCCAATCTGGGCAGCGACATTGCGATGGCGTTTGATGAGTGCGTGGAGAACCCCGCGCCCTACGATTACGTCAAGCAGTCCTGCGAGCGGACCCTCCGGTGGCTGGCCCGCTGCAAGGCGGAACACGACCGCCTGAACGCACAGCCGGACTGTGTGAATCCAGGGCAGCTGCTGTTTGGCATCAACCAGGGCGGAACCTACGAGGACCTGCGGATATGGAACATGCAGGAGAGCGCGAAGATTGACTGCGACGGCTATGCCATCGGCGGCCTGGCGGTAGGGGAGGAGACGGCGGTCATGTACCGGATCATCG
>CANPPM010000291.1 GCA_947575935.1 uncultured Butyricicoccus sp.
GAAATGCCGGGGACGACCCGCGACGTACTGGAAGAGACTGTGCGTTTGGGGCCCGTCCTGCTGCGGATCTCGGATACTGCAGGCATTCGCGATACGGTGGATCCGGTGGAAAAAGAGGGGATTGACCGTGCGCTTCGTACAGCCTCCTCGGCCAGTATTATCCTTGCGGTTTTCGATTCGTCGGAACCGCTGACCGACGATGATTTGATGGTTATGGCACGCGCGACCGGCCGTACTTCGATTGCGGTCGTCAACAAATGTGATTTGCCTAGTGCGGTCGATTTGGAGCGCATTGGCCGGCATTTTCAGCATGTTGTGCCCATTTCAGCGAAAACTGGGGAGGGCGTCGACTGCCTGACCGACCTGATCCCCCATTTGCTGGGTCTGGATACCGCTCATTTCGATGGGGAAATGATCACAAATGCGCGTCAGGCTGCAGCGCTGGCACGTGCCGCAGCCCGCTGTGAAGAGGCGTTGTTTGGCGCGCAGTCCGGTATGACCTATGATGCGGTCATTATGGATGCTGAAGGCGCGATTGCTGCGCTTGGCGAAATCACGGGACAAAATGTCACGGATGATATTGTGGACCGGATTTTTGGGAATTTCTGTGTCGGCAAGTAGGGTGTGGAAAACGATTCTTCCAGACAGCGCCCCTCCCCCTAGTACTTGTGGATAAACCGGAGCTTGTCTCCGGTTTTCCCATATCTGTTGTGGGGGGAGAAATCCACAGCAGTTATCCACAGCGTGTGGATAACTTTTCTCGCCATACGATACAAATTGAAATAATATTTAATTAAATTACAAATAGTATAAGATCATTTGATCTTTAATCACATATTTATACACATTTTACACAGAGTTATCAACAGGTATGTGGATCCTGTCAAGTTACATTTTTTCTGCATACTATCCAAAAATGGATTGTAAAACCGTCGAAAAATAGGGAGGAATACCCTTGCAGTATTCAGCTGGAAGCTATGACATTGCCGTAATCGGCGCGGGACACGCGGGGATTGAGGCTGCGTTGGCTGCCGCGCGGCTTGGCATGCGCACACTTTGCTTTACGATTAACTTGGATGCGGTTGGAAATATGCCCTGTAATCCGGCCATTGGAGGCACGGCAAAGGGGCATTTGGTGCGGGAAATTGATGCGTTGGGCGGCGAAATGGCACGTGCAGCCGATGCATCGTGCATTCAGTATCGTATGCTGAACCGGGGAAAAGGGCCGGCCGTACACTCGCTGCGCGCACAGGCCGACCGGATGCAATACCGTGCGTATATGAAGCATGCGCTGGAAAGGCAGCCGAATTTGAGTTTAAAGCAAAATGAAATTGTGGATATCCTGACCGAGGACGGCGCGGTATCCGCAGTTGAGACAGATACCGGCGCAGTGTATCAGGTACGCGCGGCAATCGTATGTACCGGGACCTTTCTGAGCGGCCGGACAATTATTGGCAGCTGTATACGCGAGGGCGGGCCGGACGGCATGTTCGCCGCAACGCGCCTGGCCGGTGCGCTGCGGCGGCTGGGGCTTCGTCTGCAGCGGTTTAAGACGGGCACACCTGCACGGATTAACCGGCGTTCGGTCGACTTCTCGGTTATGGAGGTTCAGCCTGGCGAGCAGGAGCTGATCCCCTTTTCGTTCGAGACAACACAGCCGCCGGAAAACCGCGCTGTTTGCCACCTGACCTATACCAGCCCGGAGACTCTACGGGTCATCCGTGAAAATTTAGAGCGTTCACCGCTTTTCAGCGGTGAAATTGAAGGGGTTGGCCCGCGTTATTGTCCCTCAATTGAAGATAAAGTGGTACGTTTTGCCGATAAACCGCGCCATCAGCTGTTTATTGAGCCGATGGGTCTGGATACGGAGGAACTGTATGTGCAGGGGTTTTCCTCCTCTATGCCCGAAGATGTACAGGTGCAGATGCTGCATTCGGTTTATGGGCTGGAGCATGCGGAGATGATGCGCCCGGCCTATGCAATCGAATATGACTGCGTAGATCCGTTAGAACTTCAGCCGACGCTGGAAACAAAGCGTTGTCCCGGCCTGTATGGGGCAGGCCAGTTCTGTGGGTCTTCAGGCTATGAAGAGGCTGCCGCACAGGGGCTGGTTGCAGGGATCAACGCCGCGCTGAAACTGTTGGGCAGGGAACCGCTGATCTTGGACCGTGCAGACGGTTATATTGGCACGCTGATTGATGATCTGGTCACGCGTGGGACGAAGGAACCCTATCGCATGATGACTTCACGTTCAGAGTACCGTCTGTTGCTGCGGCAGGATAACGCAGATGAGCGGTTGGTAGGCATCGGCGCCAGAGTGGGGCTGAATCCTCCCGGCCGGTTAGAAAAGACTAAAAGAAAGTATGAGACCGTCCGTCAGGAGATCCACCGGGTCGAGCACACCGGTATTTCTCCGACGCCGGAGCTGCAGGCATACTTGGAGGCGCGTCATTCAGCGCCGCTGAAGACCGGCGTCCGGCTAGCTGATTTGCTGCGTCGTCCTGAACTGAGTTACGAGGGGCTGGCGCCTTTTGACCCGGAACGTCCGGCATTGCCGCCGCTGGTACGGGAACAGGTTGAGATCCGGGTCAAGTATGACGGCTATATCCGCCGTCAGCTGGAGGATGTCGCACAATTCCGGCGGCTGGAGGAAAAACTGCTGCCCGAAGGGATTGCATATCACAGCATCCCATCTCTCCGGCTGGAGGCACGGCAGAAGCTGGAGCGTATCCGTCCGCGTTCGTTTGGCCAGGCGAGCCGGATTTCAGGCGTATCTCCGGCCGATCTCACGGCGCTGATGATATATGTTGCCGGAAGGGAGGAGCATACATGACCGAACGTGCTTTGCTGGAAGCCGGGCTGGCCGAGCTGGGGCTGAATCATCCACAGGCTGTGGATCGTTTCTTGGAATTTTCAGCGTTGCTGCTGGAAAAGAATCGAGTGATGAATCTGACCGCTATAACCGTCTCGATGGTGGTCGTGACGCGGCACTTTCTGGAGTGTGCCGTTTTGGCCCCGTATGCAAAAGGCCGGGTGGTCGATGTAGGCTGCGGCGCGGGCTTTCCGGGTGTGCCGCTGGCGATTTTAACTGATGCCGAAATTCTGCTGCTGGATGCGCTGAATAAGCGCATTGCCTGGCTGCAGGAGGTTCTCGGAGCGCTGCAGATCCGGAACGCCAAGGCAGTACATGCACGTGCGGAGGAATTTGGGCATCGGGGGGAATTTGACCTTGCAGTCAGCCGGGCAGTCGCCCGGCTGCAGATACTCGCAGAGCTTTCCCTGCCGCTGGTGCGGGTTGGCGGGTATTTCATTGCAATGAAGACGGATGATTGCGCACAGGAGGTGGAGGAGGCCAGGAACGCAGTTGAAGTACTGGGCGGTACGCTGGAGGGGATACACGCCTATACCGTGCCGCAGACCGGGTTGCGGCGCAGTCTGGTCCTGATCCGAAAAACTGCTGAGACCTCTGAAAAATATCCCCGCCGTTTTGCAAAAATTTCAGCTAAGCCGCTTTGAACGCTGGATAGGCGGGTTTTCCGTACTGTTTTTTGAACGCTATACAGAGGGGAAAAAGACTGCGGGGCCGGTGCGTCATGCTATGCCGGTCCCGCAGTTTTTTGAAAGAGCTGATGGTTTAGAAAATAGTCAACCGCTGCGGCAGGATGCCGCAGCGGCCGAATAAAAAACGGAGAATTTTGGGCAGGAAAGCTTG
>CANPPM010000292.1 GCA_947575935.1 uncultured Butyricicoccus sp.
AATAGCTGTCTGCTGCGTGCAGCTGCGAAGAACAGCCTATGCCGTGGTTCTGCATACCCTTCTTTTTCATACAATCTTTTCCTTACCAATACAGAATACTTTCTTGCTGCATCATCTGGCCGCACGCACAAAATCCCCCGCTTCGCAATGTGCAAAGCGGGGGATTTTCTACAAATAGGAGGATTGAATTCATATATTTATTGGAAGCGGTCAGCGGTAACCCTCGGCCCAGACCGGCGTACCGGCGGCCAGCGACTGCGGCACATCCAAAACCCGTTGATTCTTGCTGCCGCGGAAGCGGAGCGTCAAGCTGCGCTGCTCCTGTACAAACGGCCCGTCGACCAACAGGTCGAGCGTCGAGAGCAGGGCGCGGGTCTCTTCCCCGCCCTCCATCAGTTCTTCAAAGGTATAACCGGTGAAGGCCATCAAATGCCGTCCATCCGCCCGGAGCGCTTCCGCCAGCGGCAACAGCGCTTCAGCCTGTGCAAAAGGCTCGCCGCCCGAAAAGGTCACGCCGGCAACCAATGGGCTGCGGCGAATCTCCGCCAATAACCGCCCGATTTCGACCGCATACCCACCAGTAAAATCATGTGTTTCCGGGTTGTGACATCCAGGGCAGCGGTGCGGGCAGCCCTGCGTAAAAATGACATATCGGATGCCTGGACCGTCGACGATGGACTCTGCGACCGTCCCGGCCAGGCGCAGTGCGCGCCCCATTGTCAGGCGCTCCGGCTGTCCGAGGACGCGCGGCTGGATACATCATGCTTCACCCGGTCGCGTTCCTCGGCGCGCTTGCCGTTGTTGAAGCGGTCGAGCGTGCCAACCAGGTATCCGGTGATCCGGCGTATCCGCTCGAAGCCGACGCCCTCGCCGATCAGTTCGGTATCCAATTCGGTAACCTTGTTCTGTTTCATGATGACATTCTCCTTTTTTATACGTCCTCCACAGGATTGCGTGGAAAGGGCTGGTTTACAATATCGAGATGGCGCCGCGGCGGCATGCGGGCAACGGACCTATCAGACCTGATTGGGGTGACGGTCCTGCTCCTCGAAGGGGTCGCCGTGATAGCCAAGGGTATTTGCATTCAGATTTTTGTACAGGCCCAGCTTTTTCAGTTTAGCGATGCTGACGCCCTCGCCCTCCCGGCGGCCGCAGCGCGGACACACATCGCCAATAATGCCGGTATAACCGCAGACCGGATCCCGGTCAACCGGATGGTTGATCGAGCCATAGCCGATGCCGCATTCCTTCATATAACGGACAACCTGCTCGAAAGCCTCCAGATTCTGCGTGGGATCGCCGTCCAGTTCAATATAACTGATATGGCCGCCGTTGGTCAGCTCATGGTAAGGAGCCTCCAACCGGATTTTTTCAAAGGCTGAAATCGGGAAATAAACGGGGATGTGAAAGGAATTGGTATAATATTCCCGGTCAGTAACCCCCTCCAGAATACCATATCGCTCCTTGTCCAGACGGACAAAGCGGCCGGACAGCCCCTCTGCCGGGGTAGCAATCACCGAGAAATTCAGCTTGTGCCGCCGGGCCTCTTCGTCCATGCGGTCGCGCATATGCTTAACGATCTCAAGCCCTAGGTTCTGCGCTTCTGCGCTTTCACCGTGGTGCTTGCCAAGCAGCGATTTCAAACATTCGGCCAAGCCAATAAATCCGACCGTCAGCGTGCCATGCCGAAGCACCTCGCCGACCCTGTCATCCGGGCCAAGCTTGTCCGAATCCAGCCAGATCCCCTCCCCCATCAGGAACGGATAGTTACGTACCTTTTTGTCCGATTGGAGCGAGAAACGTGCCAGCAGCTGGTCGACCACCAGATCGAGCTTGCGGTCGAGATCTTCGAAGAAGAAATCGATATCCCCGTGGCTGCGGATGGCGATGCGGGGCAGATTGATCGAAGTAAAGCTCAGGTTGCCGCGCCCGCTGACGATTTCACGCGTAGGGTCGTAGACGTTGCCAATCACCCGGGTGCGGCAGCCCATATACGCGCATTCTGTTTCCGGGCGGCCGGGCTGGTAGTATTTCAGATTGAACGGCGCGTCAAGGAAGGAAAAATTGGGGAACAGCCGCTTCGCCGAAACCCGGCAGGCCAGTTTGAACAGATCATAGTTGGGGTCGCCGGGGTTATAATTGACGCCCTCCTTCACCTTAAAAATATGGATCGGAAAAATTGAAGTCTCTCCGTTGCCCAGCCCCTCTTCGGTGGCGATGAGCACGCATTCCGTAATCATGCGTCCCTCCGGTGAGATATCCGTGCCATAATTAATAGAGGTAAACGGCACCTGCGCGCCTGCGCGGGAATGCATGGTATTCAGGTTATGTACCAGCGCCTCCATCGCCTGATGGGTGGTATGGTAGGTTTCCCGCATGGTATGCCTGCGGGTAAAGCCGACGATCTTTTCCGCAAGCGCCGGACCGTACCGCCCCCCCAACAGTGCGGCCACCCGGTCGTCAAAATGATTGCCGTCCGACAGGCATGGCCAGGAGCCAAGCTCCTCTTCCGCCTGACAGACCAGCTGCCGGGCAAGCTCCATACCGTCCTCCCGCTCGCCGTAGATTTCGACCGCCTTTCCCAGGTTGTCCCGGTACAGCGAGCGAAAGGTCTTGGCAACGCCCGGAGCAAGCGAATAATCAAAATTAGGGACCGACTGCCCGCCGTGCTGGTCGTTCTGGTTGGACTGCATGGCAATACAGGCGAGGGCCGAATAGGAGCGGATATCGTTTGGCTCGCGCACATGGCCGTGACCGGTGGAAAAGCCGTCGTGAAACAGCTTGAGCAGGTCGATCTGGCAGCAAGTCGTGGTCAGGGTGAGGAAATCCAAATCGTGGATATGGATATCGCCTTCCCGGTGCGCCCTGGAAAACTTAGGATCCAGAATAAACATCTCGCAAAACTGCTTTGCGCCTTCAGAACCATATTTCAGCATGGTACCCATGGCGGTATCGCCGTCGATATTCGCATTCTCCCGTTTGATGTCGTTTTCGAGCGACGACTGGAAGGTCAGATCCTCATAAACCTTCATCAGGCGGGTATTCATCTCCCGGGTACGGGTACGTTCGTTCCGATAAAGAATATACTTTTTTGCGGTACGGGCATGGCCGTTGTCAATCAGTGTCGTCTCTACTACATCTTGTACATGCTCGACGGTTGGGGTAGTCGTTGCGGGATCGGCGTCCAGCGTATCCCGGACCAGCCCGGCCAGGTGGAGCGCCATCTGATAGTCGCGGCCGCCGGTCGCCTGGGCCGCGCGAAAGATCGCGCTTGCAATTTTTTCGAGCTCGAAGGGTACGGTCCTGCCGTCTCTTTTAATAATTCCGTCAACCATTTCAGCTGTCGCCTCCGCAGTGGATATTACTATTTGTATACCGGACAGCGCTGGAGCCAAGCGGCGGGCGCTCACTACATCTTGTGCCGGTGATTTCCATTTTACCACATTCCTTCGTATTGTCAAGTGGGTAAAAAACTTTTGGGGATTTTCACAAAAAATTGCCGGATTTTTCTAGACAGGTTTTTTGAGGTGTTTTGATAACTCTGTGGATAAGCTGTTGACAGGCTGTGGAAAACGGCGGCGGGTGTGGAGCAGACTGGGGATAACGCGCGCAGGGTTGTGGACGGCGGCGGGCCCCCCCGCTAATTGCCGTACATAGTGGACGGACCAACAGGCCGGACCGGCCTATTAAGCGAGCAC
>CANPPM010000293.1 GCA_947575935.1 uncultured Butyricicoccus sp.
TTGGAGGATATGTTCATCCAGTACACAGGGAGGGGGCTGTCCTGATGGGAAAAGGTTTTTGCGCCTTGTTCAAAAAAGATTGCCGGATGCTGGCTTCAGGAAAGTTTTTTCTGCTGGCGTTGGGCTTTCTGGCCCTTTATACGGCCTATGTGAACCTAGGTTATCTTCGCTTTATGCAGATGCCGCCCTATCCTGTATATTTGTATGACCCGGCAGGGACGCAGGCAGAAAAATCCTCCTTGGTGCATATGGTTTCGTCTATGGAGGCAATGCATGAAGCGCTATTGACGAATACAAACGGCGTAGGTTTGGATGCCAGTACAGAAGATGTGCGGGTGGTGCTTTATGCGGGGGCGGAGCATATTGACCATCACAGGGCCGACTATGCGCAGTTCCTGCTGCATCCCTCGGAAAGCTGCGTCCCGCAAGTGCTGGGCGACAATACGCCAGAGCAGAAGGCACGCAAAGAGATCACCTGTGAATTGTTGTTTTTCGAGTTGGCGGCAGTTGGTTTTTTGGGGATCGCTGCTGTGCTGTTTCAGGAGAAGCGTATGGGTGTCATCCGCGTCCATGCGATTCTTCCGCTGCGGAGAAGCCTGTTTCTTCTGTCCAAGCTTGCGGTATTCCTACTCTCTGATTTGGTTTTCGCAGTGCTGCTCACCCTGCTGAATGTGGGGATCTATGACGGGATGGCAGTGCTGCCTGCCGTTCTGCTCCAAACGGTAATTTTGTCGCTGATCATGGCATTGGCGGGGCTTTTCTGCGCGCTGCTGTTGAAGGATTTCCGACAATTTACATTGGCCTATCTGATTATTGCTATTTTCACCGCAACGCCCGTATTTCTGTCTGCAAATACATCGATAAAGTTTGATTGGATCCGCTGGCATCCGTTTTATCACGTTTACATGGGATTGAAGAACGCTTACTTCGGGGCGCTGGTCTCGCCGGTCTACTATATCGGTTCTGTCGGAGTGATCGCACTGCTGTTTTTGGCTGTGCAGTTTGTTTACTGCCGGGAAATCGGGAAGGAGGGATGATCCATGGAGGGCTTGCAATATCAACTAAAAAGTGTTTTACGGGACAAGTTTTGTCTGATGACCTTTCTGCTGCCCATTCTAGTTGCTGCAGCGCTGAACTTTATGGGGTCTATTGATATGTCCAGCCTGGGGGAATTGCACTTTGGCATATTAGCGGATCATCTGTCCTCACAGGAGATTGCATGGTTGGAGCGGTATGGCCCGGTGACAGTTTATGTGACGCAGGAAGAATTGACCACCGCCATCAAAGAACCGTCCACGAATGTCATTGGCGTGCAAGCGAACGGAGACAGCCTCGAAACAGCGATCAGTGGGGACGAGTTGGAGATTTTCCAGCAGGCGGCAGCAACCCTCCCGGCGCTTTATGAGCAGCGGGAAGCGGCGGGGCAAGCGGAGATCCAGACGCTGGAGCGTCCAGATATTTTGGAAAGCCTGCAAGGTATCTTTATTCCCGCTGTGCTGATCGTTGCGATGTTCATGGGCTGTACGTTTAATGCTATGAATATTATTTCCGAAAAAGAGAACGGCATAGCCTTTGTCAATGAGATTTTGCCTATGACGTCCAGCCAATACATTTTGCAAAAAATTGTAGTGGGATTCTCGTTTGGAAGCACGTCATCCGTGATAACAGCGTGTATCTGTTTCCAATTATCCTGGCAGAATTTTGGGTTTATGCTGGTGTTGATTCTGCTGTCATCCTTTTTGGCTGCACTGATTGGATTGTTTATCGGCAGGGTTTCAGAGGATCTGATGATCGGCGTGCTTTTTATCAAAATTGTGATGCTGTTGTTTCTTGCGGCGCCGCTTGTCTGCGCCCTGGTTGGTGTGAGCGGGCCGCTGGCCATAGTTTGCAATATCATACCATCTCAGCCCGCTTTTGATGGTATCATAGCGCTATCTGCCGGAAACATGGGTATAGTGATCAAAGATACCGGTATTCTCGTCATTCATTGTGCCGTATGGTTTGCAGCATATCATCTGCTCGCTGTCCCGCGAAAAAAGCAGGTAATTTGAGTATTTGAAAAAATGTCTGCCCAGCGGCAGAAAAAACGCTGCTGGGCAGAACGATGATCGATATGCAAAGGGAATTTTCCTGTAAATGTTTCCATTATTGGTGGATTAGAAGGATCAAATATAGGCTTTTTAATACGGCAGGATTTTGATTCCTCCTTTAAAAAAGGGACAACTGTGCATTCTCTGTTGTACGGTAGCCGCGGATGATGTCAGGCATCCGCCAGAGCAGACCGGCTGCACGGCATTCTTTTTGTACCAATGTTTTCAGGCGTTGATGATGTGGGGAGGGGCAGTAATAGTCATTACCAAACACATGTTGATAGTGGACGCTCATGCCAGGGATACGCGTATCCAACTGGTCAAAAAAATACTGCCGCTGATTGGTCCGCAGGGTGACTCCAAACATTGAGAATACAAATTTTCCGCCTGCGTTTGCTGTCTTGCGGATAATTTCTCGAATATTTTCTTCTGTATCGGTGATAAACGGTAAAACCGGCGTAATAAGGACGCCGCAGAAAATACCTGCATCCGCAAGCGCGCGCAGGGCCGCAAACCGCTCGGAGCTGGGGCAAACATGCGGCTCGATGAGGCGGGACAGAGCATCGTCTGCGGTGGTGATGGTTAGTTTGACAATCGCAGAATGGTGATCCCGGATGCGCTGGAACAGGTCGAGATCCCGCTTGACCAACGCGCTTTTGGTATCGAGAGATATGCCAAACCCTGCTGCTGCAATTTCCTGGAGCGCAGCCCGGGTGGTTTGCAGCGTTTGCTCAAATGGGTTGTAGCTGTCGCTCATTGCGCCGAGGCCTATGATGCCGGTCGTACGTTTTGCAGACAGTTCTCGACGCAGCATCCGAACAGCGTTTGACTTGACCCGCACACGGTCGAAATCCTCAACATGGTAACACTCGCTTCGGCTGTCGCAGTAAATGCAGCCATGACAGCAGCCGCGATAAAGATTCATCGTATAATCTGCACCGAACCAAGCCTCATAATTGACACGGCTGAGCAGTGTTTTTGCTGCAATTTCTTCTATGATCATTACGTATCCTTTTATAGTCTTTCAGGGAGATCAGCCATTCCAAACGGCATATAGATTGGTATCCCATGCGGGTACATAGGGATGATGCCGCAAAAAGAGCCGGTATTTTGGCCAGCGGTGATGTACGAGCAGCGGCAGTGCAAACAGATCTTCATTCCGGTGGTAGACGGCGCAGTTTAGTTTTGGATGCCAGCGGGAAATAGTTTCCTGTGCGCCAATAATTGCCTTTGCCTCTGCGCCTTCTACATCAAGCTTGAGGAAGCTGCACGGCCGGCCCTGCAGGACGCTGTCGAGCGAACGCATCGGGGTCTCGATGCCTTTTTTTGCAATACGGGAGTTTCTTCCGGCTTTTGCAGCGAAGACTTGTGTGGTGTCACAGTCCCATGCGCCTGCGGGGATCAGCACAGTGGTATCCCGCAGATGTTCCTGGGCGTATTTTTGTAGTTTTTTAAAATTTCGTTGGTCGGGCTCAAAGGCTGTGATCGTGTGAAAGCGGCCGCCTGTATAGCGGAGCAGCTCGCGGATGGTGTCTCCATTGTATGCGCCCAGGTCTGCAAAATCTTCTTCAGGGCCGGGCGA
>CANPPM010000294.1 GCA_947575935.1 uncultured Butyricicoccus sp.
CCTTGCCTGCGCGTTATCCGGCCTGTTCATGGGCCTGGCCGGCGTTCTGTATACCTCTCGCGCAAACTGCGGCGTGGCAACCGGCGCGCAGGGCTATGAAGGTCAGGCAATCTCCGCGACCGTCATTGGCGGCATCGGCTTTGCCGGCGGCACCGGCTCGGCATGGGGCGCCATCGTCGGCGCGGTGGTCCTCGGCATCATCAGCAACATCCTGAACCTGCTGGGTGTGGATTCCTACGTGCAGCAGATCGTCAACGGCGCGATCATCGTTCTCGCAGTAGGCCTTGACACATTTGCCAGAAGCCTGCGCACGTCCCAGTGAGGGTTCCCCTCTACCGTGACCTCCGCAAAAGGGCCGGCAGTTCCCGCTATCTCCCCGCTGATCCCTTATGCGATAAAGTCATCAAACACAAAAACGGAGAAGAAAGGAAAATGATTATGAAAAGAAGGCTTGCTTTACTTTTGGCGCTCGTACTGAGTCTGAGTTTCCTGGTTGGCTGCGGCGGCAAGACGCCCCCTGACGGCAGCTCCGGCCAAGATACCCAGAAACCAAACAGCGATCAGTCCAAAGTCCCCGCAGGCGAAACCTTCCGGATGGCCTGGCTGCACAATGCCGCCGACCAGTGGCACCATCAGACCGCCCTGGTCTGCAAGCAGGCCATCGAGGAGCATTTCGACAATGTGGAAGTGACGCTTTTTGACAGCAAGGGCGACGCGGGCGAGATCCAGCCCTTTCTGGAGCGGTGCATTGCGGAAGGCGACTGGAACCTGGTCATGTACGGCACGCTGTCCGATGACAGCGACTACATTAAGCAGCTTCAGGATATGGGGACCAACGTGATCTACTATGCTATCACTTGGGATTTCCTTGACGGCGTATGTTCCAACTTTGTCTGCTCTGAGTACGAGCTGGCCTATCAGTCCGGCATGGCGGTCATAGACCAAATCCCGGAAAACGGGAAGGTGCTGCTCCTGGGCGGATCGGAAGGCTACTCCGGCTCCATCCTCCGCGGCCAGGGGTTTATGGACGCGCTGGCTACCCGTCCCGATGTGACGGTTTTGGACTACAAGTATCAGAAGTTTGATAAAGTTGCCGCCATGACGCAAATGGAGGACTGGATCACAAATTATGGCGCGGACGGTTTTGACGCGCTGTTCTCCGAAAACGACGCTATGGCTTTGGGTGCGATTGAAGCGATGAACTCCGCAGGCATTGATGCAAAGGCCAAGGTGATCTGCGGCGTGGATGCATTGTTTGAAGGCTGCACAGCCGTCAAGGAGGGCCTGATCGACGCGACATGCTGGCAGTCCTCCGATGAATACGCAAAGGCGCTGATCGAGCGCATTGAGAAGCTTCAAAGCGGCGAGCTGGATGCGCACTGCGTTGACAGCGAGACATTCGATCCTCTGGTAGTCACGCAGGACAATGTGGACGACCTCCTTGCCCGCTACGCCGAGCTCGGTTACCCCGCCACCTGCCTTTTTGGTCCTTTTACGCAACCCCACCCAGAGGGGCTCCCCGGCAAACCGGGGAGCCCGTCCCATATCAGAAGTTCCAAAAAGGAGGGAGCACATTGCCGAATTTCGGAACATATGCCGCTGACCTGTTTGGCTCGCTTCCCAATGGCGGCCAAATTTACCGCATTACACTCACCGCGCCATCAGGAATCTCTCTGGAAGTCCTGACCCTTGGCGCGACAATCCACCGTCTTTACATACCGTCCGGCGAAGGATTGACGGACGTGGTGCTGGGCAAACCCGGCCTCGCCGCCTATCTGGAAAACGGCCTGTGCAATTCCAGCGTTATTGGCCGCTGCGCCAACCGCGTGGCGGATGCGTCGTACGTCTGGAAGGGCCGCCGGATCGCTCTGCAGGCCAATTTTGGCCGTCACTGCATCCATGGCGGGAGCGGCTGTTATGCGATGAAGGAGTTTGCCTTTTCCATCCGGCGCGAACCGAATGCGCTCCGTCTCTCCCTCTGGCTGCTCGACCAGGGGGAGGGCGGCTTTCCCGGTCAGGTCGCTTTTCGTGTGGATTATGTGCTGGACAATAAAAGCGTCAGAATAGAGTACCAAGCCGTGCCAACAGAGGATACGGTCTGGAACGTCACCAGCCATGCCTATTTTGACCTCAACGGCCACGGGAGCGGCGCGGCGGACAAGCAGGTGCTGCGGCTTTTTGCCGGTTCCTATCTTCCCGCCTTCTCCAACGGCCTCCCTACCGGCGAGCGGCGCAGCGTAGAAGGTACCTGCTTCGATTTCCGCAAACCGGTACAGATCTCCGATGCGCTGCAAGGCGCGGACGAGCAGCTGTCGCAGTTCGGAGGCTTCGATCACAATTTCTGTATCGATGGACAAGGTTTCCGTCAGGCGGCAGAGCTGCGGGGGATGCGGACCGGTATCCGCATGGAGGTGTGGACGGACTGTCCAGGGATACAGATGTTTACCCTCAATCAGGTGCCGCCGGCATTCGGTGGAAAAGACGGATCCCGGTATTCCCGCCACGGCGCGGTGTGTCTGGAGGCACAGCATTACCCCGACGCGGTCCATCACCGCGAGTGGCCCAGTCCGATGATCCCGGCGGGCGTGTGCAGCCGCACGAAGACGGCGTTTATTTTTAGGTAAGACAGAAAGGAGCGGCAATGGGTATTTTTCACTGCCCTGTTGGCGCCGTGGGCCGCGGCGGCGAGGGGTGTATTGACTGTGGGCTGTGTATCGCGGGGACCAAACAGGCGCGCCAGCAGGCCACGGAGAAGGTGCGCGCCTATATCCGCGCCCATACCCAGCGGGACGATTCGCGGATGATCCGCAAGATCGCCGTATGCGGCAAAGGCGGCGTGGGCAAAAGCACCTTCACAGCCCTGTTGTCCGACGTCTTGAGTGAAATGGGCTATGAGTGTCTGGTCATTGACACCGACCACTCGAATATGGGCCTTTACCACAAGCTTGGTCTGGAGCGCCCGCCGCTGCCCCTATACGAACGGATACAGAATGGCGGCATTGAGCAGTGCGCGTGGCTGAAACGCCAGCCGCTGTCCTTTGACGACATCCCGGAGGATATTGCGCCTCTCTCCGGTACACGCCGCCTCATGGTCACAGGAAAGATCGATGATCCGTTGGAGGGGTGCGCGTGTACCATCAGCGCTTACGAGCAGGTCCTGCTCCAGAACCTACGCACGGAGCCGCGCCAGATGGTCATTGCCGACCAGGAGGCTGGGGTAGAAAGCTTTGGACGAGGTATTGAGGCGAGCTGCGATACGATCCTGATCGTAGTCGAACCGTCTGTCGAGTCTCTGGAGCTGGCCGGAAAGATCCAGTATATGGCGCAGGGACTTGGCATCCGCAGGGTCCGTGCAGTCATTAACAAAGCCGAGGATGCGGAACAGATCCGGTTTATGCAAAAGCGGCTGTCCGCAGCACAAATCCGCTTCCTGGGCGCGCTGACGGTGGACAGGAGCTGGCGCACCGCCAATATGATGGGACTGCCGTTGACTGCGGAGCGAAAGGATGACGGCATCCGCCGTATTGCAAAGTACCTGCTTGACGAGGCGGAGATGCCCTATTATAAGAAATAGCCAAAATATCGATCCTATTGTGATATACAAAACGAAAGCCTGCGAATAAAAAGTCAAGCCCCAAAATGGACTTGACGGCAGATTAAAT
>CANPPM010000295.1 GCA_947575935.1 uncultured Butyricicoccus sp.
ATCAAGGGGGGCATAAATAAATTTTTTTATTTGGAAACGCTTTTTACTCTTTGATACCAGTTCGGCGTATTTTGTTTCTTTAGGAAACTGCCAGCTGCGTCAAGTCGGCTGTGTGTGTCTTGTGCTTACAGAGGCTTGACGTTCGGACGGTAGCTGTTTTTCACAGTTTTCTGTCTGTGGAGGTCTGCGTAAGCCTCCGCTTGGTAGCCGCGTATCATCAGCAGTGGCTTGAAGTTTGGCATGGAAGTCATCGCGGCCTCTTGCAGGAGTTATGTGAGATTATGAAAAGCCTGCGGTATTTGCCGGGGTGCAGAAATGGGCGATGTCTTTCTGACATCGCCCATTTTTGTACAGTTATGCAGTTGGTTATGCCGTTTCAGTTTTCCTAAAAAACTTGATATTACAGAGAACTTCTTATGAGAATTCCCTTAATCTGGGAATTTTTATTGATATACCTGCTTTTGAACAGTCCTTTTTGCAGCAACATATCGTTTTTAGGCGGACAAATTTCATAAACGGCGTCAGATGCGTGCCAGACAGAACGGGTTTAATGCGGCAGATCCTGCTCTGGCAAATCGTTTTCAGGGGGCTTTGTACTTTCCGGGGCTGCAGCCTTCAGCTCTTCCTCTGTTGCACCGCCGCCAATACGGTCGGGAACCGATTCCCCATCGTAAAGCCTGCGGAAAATATCGCCGTCAATTGTTTCATTCTTCAGCAAATACTCTGCTACCCGGGTCAGCTGTTCCATATGCTCGCTCAGCAGCTTCTCGCAGGCGATATAACCATCGTTTATAATGCGGTGGATCTCATCATCAATTTCGGCCGCCTTGCGGTCAGAAAATCCCTTATTGGCCGAAAAATCACGGCCTAAGAAAATTTCTCCGCCCGTACCGTCATAATCGATCGGGCCAATTCGGTCGCTCATACCGTAGTTTACAACCATAGCCCGCGCCATTGCGGTCGCCTGCTTAATATCACCGTACGCGCCCGTTGAGATATCGTCTAGGGTTAGCTTTTCTGCAATACGGCCTCCCAGCGAAACGATAATGCTTTCTTCCATGTAGCGGCGCGTCCGATAGGCCTTATCCTCGGTCGGCAACGGCATGGTAAAGCCGCCTGCCCCGTTGGAGCGTGGGATAATCGTTACATGGTGCACAGGATCCTGTGTTGGCAGTACATGGAAGCAGACCGCGTGCCCCGCTTCATGATAGGCGGTCAGGCGTTTGTCCTTCTCACTGATGACATGGGTCTTCTTTTCCACACCCATGACAACCTTAAGCAATGATTCCTCAATTTCTTCCAGCGAGATCAGTTTTTTGTTTCGACGGGCCGCCAGCAACGCTGCTTCGTTCAGCAGATTCTCCAAATCTGCTCCACTGAAGCCGGCTGTCGTTTTGGCGATGGAGTCAAAGCTGACATCAGGGTCGAATTGCTTGCCGCGCGCGTGAACACGCAAAATGGCCTCACGACCGACTACATCTGGATTACCGACATATACCTGACGGTCAAAACGGCCAGGACGCAGCAGCGCCGGATCCAAAATATCCTTTCGGTTGGTCGCTGCAATGACGATTACGCCTTCATTTGCGCCAAAGCCATCCATTTCGACCAACAGCTGATTCAGCGTCTGCTCACGTTCATCATGCCCGCCGCCAAGGCCTGCGCCGCGTTGACGCCCTACCGCGTCAATTTCATCGATAAAGACAATCGACGGCGCATTTTTCTTAGCCTGCTCGAACAGGTCGCGGACGCGTGATGCACCCACACCAACATAGAGCTCAACAAAATCTGAGCCTGAAATAGACAGAAACGGCACGCCAGCTTCACCCGCTACCGCCTTAGCAATCAACGTCTTGCCCGTACCCGGAGGGCCGACCAGCAATACGCCCTTTGGGATACGTGCGCCGATTTCAACAAATTTTCGTGGATTTTTGAGGAATTCGACAATTTCTTGCAGTTCCGCCTTCTCTTCCTCAGCCCCTGCAACATCATCAAAGGTAACTTTTTTCTTCTGATCGGAAGCCAAGCGTGCGCGCACTTTGCCGAACTGCATCGGATTGCCGCCGCCTCCGCCCTGTTTATTCATCATAAAGTACCAGATCAAGCCAAGGATTACGATCAGTACCAAATAAGGGATGAACATCATCCACCATGGCTGGCTTTTCAGGTCAAACTGTAGCGTCCCTTTATCCATCTGTGTTTTCAACGCATCCCGTGTCTGATCCAAAAACAGGTTGAAATATGGCAGCTTATACGACAGATTTCTCTTATCTGTGGTTTCCAGATAGAGCACCGAGCCATCATACACGATGGATGTGACCTCACCATTTTCGACCATCTGATACACATCGGAATACAGCAGCGGTTGCTCTACGTCGCTTGCAAGCACATAGGTCACCGCCACCAGCAGCGTCAGCAGGATGATCAGGTACAGCCCGAAGCCCTTCATCTTCTTTCCGTTCAAATTGGTTTCACACCTTCCTTGAGGTAAAGTTTCCCAGCGCGCTGGAATCCGCGCCCGCCGGGTGCCGGATCCGCATGACGGCTACCGCCGCCTGCCGGTATCGAACCTGTTTCGTATCTGGAAAGACGGCGGCTGGCAGGGGAGAGGCTCCATTGCGCCAGGGCCGTCTGTGACAACATAAAAGATGCTGAACAGGCTCTTTGAGCAGCCTGTGCAGGCAGCGCCGGCATTCACGCAGGGTAAAAAGGAGAATGTCCGCCAACGGCGGTTTCTACCAGTCTGCTGCGCTTGTTCCGGCTTTGCACAGGCTGTTCCAAAGCGTATTTGAAATTCGCGGAAAGGGTTCAACTGCCGAACCCTCTGCGGACGTTCAAACACTCTCTATGGTGTATTCGTTCAGAAACCAGAGTAAAATCGGGAAATGAAGGGATCACCCGGCAAAATATAAGGCACAAGAGGGGCGGTCCCAAACGATCCTGCGGCCATGTGGCGGCGAACCCTAAGATAACTCTGATTTCCGGCTGGATACACCGCTATGCCTCGCCGTAGACTGAGGGCTTTAAAATGCCGATATAGGGAAGATTGCGGTATCTCTCCGCGAAATCCAGCCCATATCCGACCACGAACTCGTCAGGTATCTCAAAACCGAGGTAATCGACCCGAATATCCACTTTGCGGCGTTCCGGCTTGGACAGCAGCGTACATAGCCGGATAGAATTCGCCCCGCGCGCCGCAAGCACCTTCATCAGATAGCTCAGCGTTACGCCTGAATCGAGAATATCCTCTACAATAATCAAGTCGCGTCCATCGATTGAATTTTCTAAATCTTTAATGATCTGCACTTCACCCGAGGTTTTGGTCCCCGCCCCATAGCTGGAAACCACCATAAAATCCACTT
This sequence comes from uncultured Butyricicoccus sp., assembly GCA_947575935.1. Classification (GTDB taxonomy): domain Bacteria; phylum Bacillota; class Clostridia; order Oscillospirales; family Butyricicoccaceae; genus QXXE01. The sequence goes on from CANPPM010000295.1 coordinate 3,363, forward strand.
GGCATGGCACGTCAATGCGTCGTGTCAGATCGGCCATGAATACATAGGAACCTTTGAGCACGCTGACAATCAGCGGGTTTTTGCCCTGATAATCGGCGGTGATCTGTGCACCCAGCTCATCCACCTTCTGCCGCAGCTGCTCCTCTGTAAACAGCACTTCCTTGATGTCGTTTTTCATCTGCTACTCCTCTACGCTCAGTTGTAAAATTATATCGCCGCATGCTTGACGGCGGCAGTATGCGCCGAGCCCATCCACCGCAATCACCCCAAATTTATCAGCGAAAACACCCAGCTGATCC
>CANPPM010000296.1 GCA_947575935.1 uncultured Butyricicoccus sp.
GTCCTGTGATATCGTTAGCAAGTGTCAGGTCAACATTTGCTTCAATCAGCTGCCCAGCGGAAACCGACTCCAATCCAGCATGATGCGCAAGAATTTTCTGCGTCATCGTCATTCCCATTTACAAAATCTCCTCTCCTATTTTATGCAGTCCCAAACATTTGGAAATTCACATTACTCATTAAAATACTTATTAATACCATTGACATATGCTTTAATAGACGCCTCAATCACATCGGTTGAAACTCCGCGCCCAGTCACCCATTCGCTACCGTCAAGTGAAATCTTAACAATTGCCTCACCCTGCGCATCTTCACCCTCCGTGATTGCATTCAGCGAATAATCTTCCAACACGAAGTCCTTACCAACGATTTTGTTGAGCGCACGATATGCCGCATTGATTGGACCATCGGACGCCGCCACACGCTCACAGATATCATCGCCATGCTTCAAACGGATAACTGCCGTTGAGGTAATGGCATTTCCAGAATTAATCACAAAATTAACCAGCGTATAACGTTCCATGCCCGAAACCGGAACAGCGCCGACAATCGCTTCCAAATCGCGATCCTTAATAGTCTTCTTTTTGTCCGCAAGCAGTTTAAACTTATCGAACGCCTTATCAACCTTTTCCTTACTCAGGTTATAGCCCAAAGCATGCAGGCGATCTTCGAAGGCATGACGGCCAGAATGCTTGCCCAACACAATTGCATTTTGCGGAATGCCTACCGATTCTGGGGTCATAATTTCATAAGTCTCTTTATTGGAGAGTACGCCATGCTGATGGATACCAGATTCGTGAGCAAACGCGTTGGCGCCCACGATTGCTTTGGTAGGTGCAACTGAGACACCGGTAATCGTCTGAATCATACGGCTGGCACGGTAAATTTGATTGGTCACGATATTCGTACTACAGTCAAAAAAACCCTTTCTGGTATGCATCGCCATAACACATTCCTCCATGGAGGCATTTCCTGCACGTTCACCAATACCATTGATCGTGCACTCGATCTGCCCAATGCCTGCCTTAACGCCAGCCAGAGTGTTTGCAACCGCCATCCCAAGATCATTGTGACAATGACAGGATAATGTAACCGCCTGAACGCCTTTCACATGCTCGCAGACATAGCGTACGCGCTCGGCATACTCTTCCGGCAATACATAGCCAACCGTATCGGGAATATTTAATGTGGTTGCTCCAGCCTCAATTGCAGCCTCAAAAACCTGGCAGAGAAAATCCGGATTAGACCGAGTTGCGTCCTCAGCGGAAAACTCGATGTCGTCACAATAGTTCTTCGCATAGGCGACATGGTGCCGAACACTCTCTAGTACCTGTTCTTCATTCATCTTCAGTTTGTACTCCATATGCACCGGCGAGGTCGCAAGAAATACATGAATGCGTTTTTTAGCCGCATGCTGAACCGCATTCCAGGCAGCATCGATATCCTTTTCTGTGCAACGGGCCAGTGAACAAACTACCGCGTTCTTCACCGTATCAGCTATTGCAGCGATTGCGGCTGCATCACCTGGTGACGCAATCGCAAAGCCCGCTTCGATTACATCAACGCCCATTGCATCCAGCTGACGGGCAACTTCAATTTTTTCGTTAAGATTCATGCTGCAGCCAGGCGACTGCTCCCCATCGCGCAGTGTCGTGTCAAAAATTTTTACTGTTCTTGCCATTGAATAGTCCTCCATTCATGATTAATTCGGGACAAAAAAAACTTCGTCCCTTACTTACAAAGAGACGAAGCATAAAAACTCCGCGTTACCACTCTTCTTGCTGCAGATATCTGCAACCACTCAGCGCATATCCAACAATATGCCTCCCCTTTAACGGTGGGACTACCGGCCACGCCTACAGGCTTCCACGTTCAGCGGGCTGCTCCCGGGCGAGTTTCACAACCTTCTGCCGCCGTCTTCCACCAACCGACGGCTCTCTGGAGGCTTCTCTGCTGTTACTTTACCCCTTCATCACATTTCAAAGAATCTGTTTATATTTTATAGAATTTCATTCCGCTTGTCAAGTCCTTTTTTAAATTTCTCTTGTATTTTACTTGCAAGAATCCCAAGAATGTTGTATGATGGAAAGCAAGGAATTCTTCATATCAACGGAGTACGGAAAATGAAAGCTGTTTTTGAAATCACCGCCAGTCAGCTGCAAGCGATTCCTTTTGACCGTATGACAGCGCAGGTCAGCCGTGTACTTGCACAATGGATGGAGCAGCATGCAAGAAAACAATTTCCTCGACTATGGAAAGTCGCTGATCAGCTGCACAGCCTTCCAAACATGTCAGATACTGTGCATAAAAAGCGGAGCCACTGGAGAAGGCTTCTGAGCGTCCTTTGTTTGGCATTGGGTATCTTCGTATTGATTCCAGGGATGATAGCGCCGCGTGACCCCTTCCTGTTGATGATTGGCGCAGGAGCGATTGCCTTAGCAATATTTAATCTCTGGAAGATCCACAGCGACCGAAAAGATAAATTTGACAAGTCGGCGGCACAGCTGCTTGACATTCTTTATACACTTCCAGAAAATATTCGGTTGCGCATCGCCTTTTCTGAGACTGAAATAATCCTGGAGGACATTGCTTCTGATCTATTACAAAACATGCAGTCAATCTCATATTCTGATCTCGAATTTTCAGCTGAAACAGAGGATTTTTACCTTTTTCTATTCGCAGGAAAAGCAATGATCCTTCCCAAAAATTGTATCGTGGATGGAACAACTGAGCATTTTTCTGCTTTTCTATCATTGAAAACCACTTTAGAATCCATTTAAAGCAAGTTCATCCGATTCTCCGAAAAATATAGTTTTCGATAATCCAGTCTTTTGCGGGAGCAAATACAAATCCCCTATTTCCATAGCGATTGATTTCACGAAAAGGAGACCATTATGGAGGCGATTCAAGCCCTTGATATCCATATCTTATATTGGTTATCGAATTTTGTACGTAATGAAATGCTGACCCCTGTATTGACCACACTTACCCATTTATGCGATCATGGCGAGTTGTGGCTCTCCGTCGCGCTTTTACTTTTACTTCGTCCAAGCACACGGCGGTGTGGGATAGCAATTCTTGTAGGTATGGCGCTGGGGCTGGTATTGGGAAATGGTCTGTTAAAACATTTACTTGCACGCCCAAGACCTTTTGTCACCTACCCAGATCTTGTGCCGCTAGTCCAAGTCGGCGGCTATTCCTGTCCTTCCGGACACACACTTGCATCGTTTACAGCAGCTAGTGCTATATTTGTTTTTTTCCGAAAGCCCGGTGCGGCGGCGTTTGTGCTTGCAACATTGATCAGCTTTACCCGTTTATATGTAGCCGTGCACTATCCAACAGATGTGCTGCTTGGCGCAGTGCTTGGCGCCCTGTTAGGCATGCTTACTGCGACAGCTATCCAAAAAGTTTTAAATCATTTACATTATGCGCGGCTGAAACGCGCAGATGAACCGGAGAATAAGCATAAATGAACAGATATCAAAAATTACTCGGAAATACTATGATTTTTGCTATTGGCACGTTCAGCTCCAAGCTGCTCGTGTTTGTAATGAATCATTTTTATACCGCTGCAATGACAAAACCGGAATATGCGGTTGCTAATATCATTATTTTGGTTTCAAATATTATTATTCCTGTTGCTTCA
>CANPPM010000297.1 GCA_947575935.1 uncultured Butyricicoccus sp.
GCCTACACTCGCTGGCGGCAGGCCAGATTTTTTGCATTCGGGATGAAAAACTGCTTGGTTTTTGCCAGGAACAATGGTATACTAGGAAAGGGCCGGTTGGGATGGCGCGTTTGCCGCGGGCCATGCGTCCGGCGCTTTGCTTTCATCAGGGGGGATTACAATGCTGTTTTCGAGCACGGTTTTTCTGCTCGTTTTCCTGCCGCTGGTGCTGCTGATTTATTATCTCCCGCTGCGCAGGCGGCGGAATGCGCAGAATGTATTTTTGCTGGCTGCGAGTCTGGGCTTTTATGCCTGGGGAGAGCCCTGGTTTGTGTTGATCATGCTGGGGTCGATCGCGGCGAATTATCTGCTTGGACTCTGGATGGCACGGGCCAGGGCGCGTACGGGGGAGCGGCGGCTGGCGACCGCAGCGGCGGTAGCTTTGAACCTCGGCGTTTTTTTTGTTTTTAAATATCTGACCTTTAAAAATGCCAGTCTGCGCGCGGTTCTTGGGGCGGGCTGGGCTGTGCCGCAGATTGCGCTGCCGATCGGCATTTCGTTTTTCACCTTCCAGGCGATGAGCTACGTGCTGGATGTCGCGGATGGGCGTGCGCCTGTACAAAAGAATCCGCTTTGGGTCGGGCTGTATATTTCGTTTTTCCCGCAGTTGATTGCCGGACCCATTGTTAAATATGAGACGGTTGCAGCCGAAATCACCGGGCGGCGCGAAAACTGGGCTGATTTCTCGGGTGGGCTTTGCCGTTTTGCCGTCGGCTTTTCCAAAAAAATATTGCTGGCCAACACCCTTGCACTGGTCGCCGACCACGCATTCGGCGGCGGGGCGTTGTCGGTCGGGATGGCGTGGCTGGGGTCGCTGGCCTATACCTTTCAAATTTACTTTGATTTTTCAGGCTATTCTGATATGGCGATCGGCCTGGGGCGCATGTTTGGCTTCCACTTTCAGGAGAATTTCCAGTATCCCTACGTGTCGGAGAGCATTACCGAGTTTTGGCGGCGGTGGCATATTTCCCTCTCTTCCTGGTTCCGGGACTATGTGTATTTTCCGTTGGGAGGGAGCCGGGTCGCCAGCCAAGGCCGGCATATTTTGAACCTCTTTGCAGTCTGGCTGCTGACCGGCATTTGGCATGGCGCAAACTGGACGTTTCTTGTGTGGGGGCTGTATTATTTTGTATTGTTGGTGGTGGAGAAGTCGTGCGGCTGGGATAAGCGCGGACGGACGCGGCTGCGGATTGTGCCGACCTTTCTGCTGGTTAATTTTGGATGGGTGCTCTTCCGGGCAGAGTCTCTTCGCGCGGCAGGTCGTTTTTTCGCGGCCATGTTTGGCTTCGGTGCGGCCGGGTTGTGGGATGCAGCGGCGTTCGCTGCGCTGCGTGACAACCGGGTGTTTTTTGCCGCTGCCGTGCTTTTTTCGGCTCCGGTTGCAAAGTGGCTGGATGGCCGGAAGGAAACCCAGGGGATGGCAGGAGACATCTTGTATCTGGCCGGGGTGCTTGCCGCGGCGGTGGCCGCGTTTGCCTATCTGGCGAAAGGCGCATATAACCCGTTTATTTATTTTAATTTCTGATTGCATCCGGCGGCCTGCCGCCGGATTCGGAGGCGGAGCAGAATGAGGAAACAAGGGAGGGAAACAATCGCGGCGGTGTTGCTGCTTTTTTTGCTGTGCTGCGGCATGCTGCTGGTGTTTTCCCATCCCGGCGCGCTGTGGGACAGCTTCCGTAGTGGATATACGGCGGCCCGGACCGCGTCCCCGGCGCTTTCGGATAAGCTGTCTGCGGCAGTTTCTGGGGCGGAAGAGGCGGTTGATGCGGCGGTTAGCCGCTGCACGGGGCTGATTACGCTATACGGCGGCGTCCAACGGCTGATCGGCTGTGAAATCGTGCGGGACGCCAGTCGGGAAAATGATGTGGTACGACTGAAAAATGGCAAGCTGAATTTTCTTGCGCGGGATGCGGCGCCGGGGGATCCATTGGCAAACGCAGCGCTGCTGAACGATTTTGCCGGCTATGCTGAGGGGCTTGATATTCCTGTTTTGTTTGTACTTGCACCGCAGAAAATCAGCAAATTTGACGATTGCAGGCCGGCTGGGGCAGTTGAGTATGGAAACGAGAATAGCGACCGTTTTTTGACCGCGATTCAAACCGGGCGTTTGGATCTACGGGAGGCGTTTCGGGACGCCGCCGGCGGGCATGATGCGTATTTTTTTAAAACGGACCATCACTGGACGCCGGAGGGCGCGTTTTTGGCGTTTCAGCAGATTGCGTCCCGGCTGGAAGAGGCGTATGGCTTCCCGATCGATCCGCAGGTTACAGACCGTGCGCAGTACCGGCTGACCGTGTATCCGAGGCTGTTTTTGGGCAGCCAGGGGAAGCGGGTCGGGCCGTGGTATGCAGGGGTGGACGATTTTCCGCTGCTGCTTCCACAGGAGGAGTCCGATGGCTGGAGCTTTGAGATCCCGCACAAGGGCGTGACCCGTTCCGGCAGCTTCTCTGAGGCGTTTCTCTTCCGTGAGATGCTGGAGACAGTCGATTACTATGGGGGAAATCCTTATGTCGCCTACACTGGCGGCGACTATCCGCTGAGCATCGCCCGGCATCAGCAGGATGCCGGCGGCCGGAAAATTTTGCTGATCCGGCAGAGCTTCAGCTGCACGCTTGCGCCCTTTTTGGCGCGTGCCTGCGCTCAGCTGGATATTATCGATCCACGGTACTATGAGGATTCGATCCGGGAATATGTTGCGCGGACGCGTCCCGACCTGGTGCTGGTGGTTTATGCGGCGAGCGATACTTGTAATGACGCGCTGTTTGAACCGTTGTCGCGGTAGGAAGCGGCGTTTCAGGCGTCCTTCTTCGATTCGGTAGGACAGACTGGCGGTGCAGATTCATGATACGGGCTGCCGGGGACGGTCAGCAGCTGCAGCGCAGTCTCGGCCTGACGGCGGCGAAGGCCGCTTTGGGGGATAGGGACCCAATGCGCGGCAATCTCTGGGCGTGCGGAAAAGGAGTCGCGGTCATCCAGAATCACATAGTGGCTACACGGGGTACAGTGCAGCCAAGCGGCAATTTCCGCGCCTTTTCCTTCGTGCGGGAGCATCGGCGTCACGTCAGCCAGCGGGGTACCGTTTTGGTGAAGGTGTGTCAACAGGTTTTGGAGCATGGTGCGGCATAGAGGGTCGTCCATCATAAGCAGACAGTCCCGCCAGGAGGAGGAGAGTATGACGGCAGCCCCGGTGCGCCGTACCAGCTGCCGCAGCCAGAACAGGGAGATCGGGTCAAAATACTGCCGCACGGGCGGCAGGCGAAGGATCTGGTTTAGGCGGGAACTCAGCGGCGTGCACAGCACCCCATCGATATCCAAAAAGATTGCAGTCATGCGGTGGCCTCCTTTTGCCGCCGTTTTATGGGGCGGCGCTGCAGATGATGTGTTTGAGGCGGGCGGTATGATGATCGAAAGGAGCGGAGTACATGAAGAGCATCACAATCAAAGACATTGCAAAGATTGCGGGCGTATCCTATGCAACCGTGTCACGTGCCCTCAGCAATTCGCCGGGGATCAGTGAGGATACCCGGGAGCGGGTGCTTGCGATCTGCCGGGAGCAAGGTTACCGCCCCAATATTTTGGCGCGCAGCTTAATTTCGAATAA
>CANPPM010000298.1 GCA_947575935.1 uncultured Butyricicoccus sp.
CAGCACCGGTGATCATGTTCTTAACGTAGTCAGCATGGCCGGGGCAGTCAACGTGCGCATAGTGACGGGTTTCGGTCTGATACTCAACGTGTGCGGTATTGATCGTAATGCCGCGCTCCTTCTCCTCGGGAGCCTTGTCGATGGAGTCATATGCCTGATACTCGGCAGCGCCCTTCATCGCAAGCACCTTGGTGATAGCAGCGGTCAGCGTAGTCTTGCCGTGGTCAACGTGGCCAATGGTACCAATGTTGATATGCGGCTTATTGCGTTCAAATTTTGCCTTTGCCATTTTGGATTTTCCTCCTTAAATGTTCGTAATCACAAGACTTAAAACTATTCTATACGATTTCGCAGAAAAATGCAACAGTTAGTTGTCAGATTTCGAGCGGTTATCAATAATTTTCTCCTGCACCGATTTCGGCACTTCCGTGTAATGGCTCGGGGACATCGTGTACTGTCCGCGGCCCTGGCTGCGGGAGCGCAGGGTAGTTGCATAACCAAACATCTCGCTCAGCGGGACCGCTGCAGAGATGGCCTGTACGCTGCCGCGCGCCTCCATCCCCTGAATCTGGCCGCGGCGGGAGTTCAGGTCACCGATGACATCGCCCATATACTCCTCAGGAACAAGCACGTCCACCTGCATAATAGGCTCCATCAGCACGGGATCAGCCTTGCGCATCGCTTCCTTGAAAGCCATAGAACCCGCAATCTTAAACGCCATTTCAGACGAGTCTACCTCATGGTAGGATCCGTCGTACAGCGTCACCTTGCAATCCACCACCGGGTAACCCGCCAGCACGCCGGCCTGCATCGCACCCTGAATGCCATGGTTGACCGGCTCGATAAATTCCTTCGGGATCGAACCGCCTACAACCTTATTGATAAACTCATATCCCTTGCCCGATTCATTGGGCTCAAGAATAATCTTGACATGGCCATACTGGCCCGAACCGCCCGACTGCCGCTTGTACTTCGTATCGACATCGGCAGAACGGCGTACGGTCTCTTTATAAGCAACCTGCGGATTGCCGACGTTCGCCTCTACCTTGAACTCGCGCAGCAGACGGTCGACAATGATTTCCAGATGCAGCTCGCCCATACCGGCGATGATGGTCTGACCGGTTTCCTCATCGGTATAGGTGCGGAAAGTCGGGTCCTCTTCCGCCAACTTGGCGAGGGCAATCCCCATCTTTTCCTGACCCGCACGGGTCTTCGGCTCGATAGCCACACGAATAACCGGTTCTGGGAACTCCATCGACTCCAGAATGATCGGATGCTTCTCATCGCACAGCGTATCACCGGTCGTGGTATTCTTAAAGCCGACCGCAGCCGCGATATCCCCGGAGTACACCTTTTCAATGTCCTTACGGGAATTTGCATGCATCTGCAGGATACGGCCCATCCGTTCACGATGTCCCTTGGTGGAGTTATACACCGCGCTGCCGGCATCAATCGTACCGGAGTAAACACGGAAGAAGGACAAACGGCCCACATAGGGGTCGGTCGCGATCTTAAACGCCAGCGCAGAGAACGGCGCGCTGTCGTCGGACGGACGCTCATCCTCCTCGTCTGTGTCGGGATTGACGCCCTTGATCGGCGGAATGTCGATCGGGGCGGGCATATAGTCAACCACTGCGTCAAGCAGCATCTGTACGCCCTTGTTGCGATAAGCCGTGCCGCAAAGCACAGGGATGATCTTAACATTGACCACGCCCTTGCGCAGCGCTGCCTTGAGCTCGTCGATGCTGATTTCCTCACCCTCCAGGTACTTCATGGTGAGATCCTCATCCAGCTCGGCAATCGCCTCAATCATCGCATCATGGTATTCCTGCGCCTGCTCCAGCATGTCCTCGGGAATATCCTCTTCACGGACGTCCTTGCCGAGATCATCATAATAGATCTCAGCCTTCATGGTGATCAGGTCAATGATGCCGCGGAAGGTTTCCTCCGCGCCGATCGGCAGCTGAATCGGAACAGCGTTGCACTTCAGGCGGTCCTTCATCATCTCAACGACATGGAAGAAGTCCGCGCCCATGATATCCATCTTGTTCACGAACGCCATGCGCGGGACATGGTATTTGTCTGCCTGATGCCAAACGGTCTCAGACTGGGGCTCAACGCCGCCCTTTGCACAAAAAACGGTAACCGAACCGTCCAGCACGCGCAGCGAACGCTCTACCTCAACGGTAAAGTCCACGTGACCCGGGGTATCAATAATATTGATACGGTGTCCCTTCCAATGGCAGGTGGTTGCAGCCGAGGTAATGGTAATACCGCGCTCCTGCTCCTGTTCCATCCAGTCCATCGTCGCAGTGCCGTCATGGGTATCGCCGATCTTATAGTTAACGCCGGTATAGAACAGGATGCGCTCGGTAGTCGTAGTCTTGCCGGCATCAATGTGCGCCATGATGCCGATGTTTCTGGTTTTTTCAAGAGTAAACTCTCTAGGCATATTTTCTCCTTTCAAAAGCTTGAGTTCAGCACAATAGGGGCGATCCTTCCAGGACCGTCGCCCTTAATAACGGTAGTGCGCGAATGCCTTGTTCGCCTCTGCCATCTTGTGCGTATCCTCGCGCTTCTTTACAGAGCCGCCGAGATTGTTCACCGCGTCAAGGATCTCACCCGCGAGGCGTTCGCGCATGGTCTTCTCGTTACGGGCGCGGGAGTATTTGGTAATCCAACGCAGGCCGAGGGTCTGGCGGCGTTCGGGCCGGACCTCCATCGGTACCTGATAGGTGGCGCCGCCGACACGGCGGGCCTTTACCTCAAGGCTCGGCATGATATTTTCCATTGCCTCGTTAAAAACCTCAAGCGGGTCGCGCCCGGACTTCTCACGGACAATATCGAAAGCACCATATACGACCTTCTGCGCCACACCCTTCTTGCCGTCAAGCATGATCGAATTGACCAGCTTGGTGACAAGCTTGGAATTATAAAGCGGGTCGGGCAGAACGTCTCTCTTCGGAACGTTTCCTCTTCTTGGCACTTTACTTCCCTCCTTCATTAAATTCATGATTTCATTGGTACTCGGCAGGCCTGCCAGAGCGCTGCCGTGCGCGCCTGTCCGAGGGCTTTCCGAAAATCTATTTCAAAAAGCACTCAGACAAAGCGTCTGGCCGGTTTTAGGGGCCGGCTGCTTTGCTGAAACTGCCAGATTTCAACTCAAAGTCTTTTACAGCTCCAGATTTCGCTGTAAAGCGATTCCCTTTACGGATATTTTTCCCGTAAAGTTTTTTCCTTTACGAACATTTTCACTGTAAAGTATTTTCCTTTTACATGTTCCGCGTTTTCCCGACTCGTATTTCCCGCGCCATTCTTGGCGTGTAAAGGCATCGTCCTTCACATGTAATTTCGTTGTTAAGCATTTTCCTTTACAGGCAATCTGTTCGTCAAGCGAATCACTTGCCAGCCTTCGGACGCTTCGCGCCGTACTTGGAGCGCGCCTGACGGCGGTTTGCCACGCCCTGGGTATCAAGGGTACCGCGGATGATGTGGTAACGCACACCCGGAAGATCCTTGACACGACCGCCGCGAACCATAACGACCGAGTGCTCCTGCAGGTTGTGGCCGATGCCGGGAATATAAGATCGGAAGAGCGTCGTGTAGGGAAAGAGTGTCAATTAACGTGTAGAT
>CANPPM010000299.1 GCA_947575935.1 uncultured Butyricicoccus sp.
CAGCGCCCACACTCAATGCACAGATCCTCATTGATCTGCGCGCGCCCGCTGCCCTCCTTAGTAATCGCCTGCTTGGGGCAGGCCTTAATGCAGCGGTGCGAAATACAGCCGCGGCAAGACGGGCTGACGGTGTAACGCTCAACCGGGCACTCGTCACAGGCGATCGGAATGACCTCAATCACATTGGGATTGCGGCGGTCGCCGCCCATGGCAAGCCGTACGCGCTCCTGTACAATCGCACGCTCTTTATAAACACAACAGCGCATGGTCGCCTTGGGCCCCGGCGAAATGATCTTGGGGATCTCATAATAGGATTCCATCAGGTGTCCGTCGTACGCACGCTGGGCGACCGCCTTCAGCACATTGTACTTCAGCTGCTGGACATCGGTTTCAAAGGTTCTCAATGTAATACTCCTCCCTATGTTTCATACTCGCGTGGATGTTGCGTCTTCCTTCCTTATATGCTCGGGGGCTCCCCCGGAATGCACGTCCCAGCGCCCCACAGGGGCGCGAAGGCCACTGACCTGTCAGACCTGCCTGCAATACGCCGCCGCACCGTCGCGGTAGAGGCTGCCTCCGGCACAGTCCATCGCAACAATGGCGTGAAAACGCTCCACTGTCAACCGCTTGACCGATTCGCAGCCAAGATCCTCATACGCAATCACCTCAAGGCCCTTGACAGACGCCGCCTTGACCGCCCCCGCGCCGCCGATGGCAACCATGTACACGCAGCCGCTGCGCGCCATCGCATCAGCCACAGCCTGGCTGCGCGCCCCTTTGCCGATCATACAGCAGAGGCCGGCCTCCATCAGACGCGGCGCATAAGGATCCATCCGCCCCGAGGTGGTAGGACCCACCGAACCAATTACCTGCCCCGGCTTTGCAGGGGTGGGGCCCGCATAATAAACCGCCGCCCCTTCCAACGGGAAGGGCAGCGCCTCGCCCGCGTCCATCGCCTCGACAATGCGTTTGTGCGCCGCATCACGCGCGGTATAGATTGTACCGGTCAAATAAACGACATCGCCCGCCCGCAGCCTAGGCGCAAACTCGGCAAGCTGCCCGGTATGCAGATCATAATGTGCCATTACTTCTCATCCTTTCCGCGCAGGCTGCTGAAAACGCCGCGGCAGCCTTCCCCCCGGGCGGGCCTGCGCCCCGCCGCGCCCAGCTGGCCGGCGGCAGTCTCCAGGCTGTCGACCAGCGTACAGGTACGCTGATACATTTCAGCAAGCTCATCCTGGGCGCGCCGGAGAGCCGCACGGTAACTTTCATTCGTCGCGCGCAGACGCTGCCGGAACTGCTCGACCACCGCCGCCGCATCGGCCCGGATTCTCTCCGCCTCTTCCTGGCTCTTCTTTTCGATCTCTTTCGCCTGCCGGTAGGCCCGCAGCTCGATCTCTGCCATGTGCTCCTTAGCAGACTCATATTCCCGGCATTTGCGCCGGAGCTCGGCAAGCTCGCCCGCAAGCGCGCCGTTCTCTTCCCGAAGCGCGCTGTTTTCCTCCGCCAGCTGCCGTGCGGCCTTGGCCTGCTGGTCAAGCGCAGCTTGTGTGTCAGCCAGCGTGCTGCGCAGGGTATCCTCGGTCAGCGTCATGACCCCAAGGCGCTCAAGCAGCTCGGCATCTTTTGTACTGAGTTCGCTGTTTCGGGAGCCAAGCTCCTCTGCGCGGGCACGCTGCTCCTCTATCTCACCGCTGGACTGCTCAAGGTCGTGCTCCAGTTTCTCTATTTTTTCGGTATACGTACGGCTGGTCTGCTCGATATAGCGCAAGACATCGTCGCGCTGAAAGCCGCCGACAAGTTGGGTCCGGAAACCCGTTTCGTATTCGTTCATGAAAACTGATCCTTCCTCCGCCGCCGGCGGATGCTGTCATCCTTGTTGTCTATTTGTTATTATATCAACCCTTCGCAAAAAACACAATACTTTTCGTCGTTTTGTCCGTTTGGCAATTTTAAGACAGCGCCAGTCCCCTGCGCCGCATAACAAAGCAGCGGCCCGCCAAAGGATGGCGGGCCGCCTAGGCAGTCCCCGAGCGCTTCACGCCGCGCCGGCGGCTCCTGCTGCGCCGCATAATGGATCCCCGCGCCGCAGCAGGTCCCAAGGGCAGCGCCCGGCTTAAAGAAGCTCTTCCGAAATAATACTGGTACGGACATATTCCAGCTCGCGCGTAGGCCGGCGGTCACGAAACATCAAATCATACAGCAGCTCGACCGAGCGCCGCGCCTGTCCTGAAAAATCCTGATCAATAATAAACCGCACCTTGCGCGAGGCCAGATATTCCCGCGACCAGGGCGTCAGATCATTGCAAATGATATGTACCGGATGCCCGGGCTGCGCCCGTTCCAACGCGTCAATGCAGGCCGGAACCGGCTCGTTCGCCATATAAATTCCGCGCAGACGCGGGTCCCGCCTGACCGTGTCCAAAACACCGTCATAGGCCAGATCATAGCGCTCAATACACTCAATCACGGTCGTACGGACGCCGTCCCCCAGCAGCTCCCGGAGACGGTTTAAAAACCCCTCAACCTGCAGCCGGTGGGCCGTAAATTCGCGGTTGCCGCATACAATCAGCACGCTGCCCCCCTCAAGCAGCGGCGCCATCAGCCCGGCCGCAACCCGCCCGGATTTGTCCAGATCCTGCCCCACATGACAAATCCGCCGGGAACCCGGCACATCGGAATTGGTCGTCACAACCGGGATATTCGCTGCCGTCAGGCGGTCAATCTCCTCCTGCATCGGCAGCGTATCCGCTGCATTGAGCACCAGCCCCTCGATTTTCTGCTCCTCCAGCCGTGCAATACAGTCAAAATACTCCCGGTTCGACCGTCCCTTCAGCTCTTCAACGACAACCGCCAACCGGTTATCCCCCATCCGGCGCGTCGCGGCACGGATCCCCTTTCGCATTTGTACCGTATAATAATTGTTCCAATTGGGAATCACAAAGCCGATTTTTTTGATTCCCACAGCCTTCGCCTGCCGCCGCATGGAGGGCGTCTGATATCCGGTCTCGTCGATCACCCGCTGGATCCGCTCCTGCACCTCGGGCGCGACCCCCAGCCGCCCGTTTACAACCCGGTCTACCGTCCCACGTGATACTCCGCAGCGGTCGGCGATCATCTGTGCCGTTATTTTCATTTCAACCGTACTCCTTTGCGTTTTTCATGCTTTCTTGATACCAGATTAGCACAACTTTTCATAGGATGCAAGAAAAATCTGTGCATTTTCAAAAATGCACATTGCACACAAAAAAGACGTTCAATGTGCAAAAAAACGCTTTGCACAATGCACGTCCCAGAACCTTTTTCCGTACCTGCATTTGTGAGCAAATTTCACAAGCGAGAACGTGAAAATTAACAAGTTATCCAAAATTGCACAAACACCCTGGAAATGTTTGTAAGAAAGCGCTATAATATACCCAGCAATGGCGCCGGGCAGCAGGCCCGGGAAAATGAAACAGAGGAGAATGAATTATGGCATTAAAAATTGGCGTCGTCGGCTGCGGCCGCATCGGCAAGCTTCACATCAACAACCTCATTAACAGCGTCCCCGGCGTAGAGGTCATCGCCGCCGCCGACCCGATGCTCGACAAGTCGGGCGCGCGCGAGTGGCTGGCTGACCGTAAAATCAC
>CANPPM010000300.1 GCA_947575935.1 uncultured Butyricicoccus sp.
CCCCCTGCTGGCCGAGGTACAGGCATTGGTTGCAAAAACCCAGTTCGGCGTCCCACGCCGAACCTCTGCTGGGTTAGATTATAACCGTATGGTGTTGCTGCTGGCCATCCTGGAAAAACGAGCGGGATTGTTCCTGTCCGGAAGCGATGCATACGTCAATGTGGTCGGCGGCATGCGGCTGGACGAGCCTGCGGTCGACCTCCCAATGGTGCTGGCAATCACCTCCAGTTTTCGGGACAAGCCTCTGCCCGAAGGGGTCATGAGTTTTGGAGAGATTGGGCTGACCGGCGAACTTCGGGCAGTTAACAGCGCAGCGCAGCGCATATGGGAGGGCTATCGGCTCGGTTTCCATACCTGTATCATGCCAATGCAGGATCTGAACGAAGAGCTCCCACACAATATGAACGTTGTTCAGGTTCGAACGATTTCTGAAGCGCTGAAAAAAGTCCTTTAAAACGCTGCGCCGCCTTACGACAGCAAAAGGCATCCTCGATCTCCGTAGATAGAAACTGCTGCAGAAACATGTTGCCCGAGGTATCCATTTATGAAATTCTTAAAACGCTTAACCGCCCTTCTGCTTGCAGCGCTGCTGCTGCTCGGCGGGGCCGTGGTCATTGCCGCACCCTCACTGACCATTACTGCGGCAAATGATGCATTTTTGCCGCTAAGTTCATCTTACATGCCGACCAGGATCGGCGGTGAGTACTTTGTACCGTATTCTGTTTTCAGCACCGGCGGACTTGGCATTCGCTCCTTATGACAGTGAGCAACAGATGCTGGTACTCTCAAGCGGCAGCCGTACGCTGACCTATCTCATCCTGCAGGGATATGTTTATGACCAGAATATGAAAACCTATGACACCCCGGCGTATTCCTTAAATGGACAGATCTATATCCCGGTGCGCACAGTCTGCTCGTTTTTTGGGCTGAGCTATTCCTTGATTACCAGTACCTCAGCGCAGATCCTGCGTATCTGCAGCAGCTCCACCCTATCAGATTCCAGCTTCTTGAACTCAAATAAAGCAAAACTTGCCGAATTAATCAACGCCTATAACGGTAATCCTACAGTCCCGGATCCCCCCGCCCAGCCCAAAGAAGAAGAGGAAACGCATAAGCCCGCCCTGGTCTATCTGACTTTTTTCAATGCCCCCGGCAAACATACGCAAGAAATTTTAGATGTCCTGAAGGAGTCCGGACGTACGGCAACCTTTTTCATTTCCTCCGAGCAAGAGCTGCTCGATCCCACACTCCTGCGCCGCATCGTAGGGGAAGGGCATGCAGTCGGTCTTGCGTTGAACGCATACACCCAATCCCCTGAAGCGCTGGTTCAAACCGCAAATCGCGGCAATGCCATGCTTCGGGAGGAAACCGGCGCGACCACCCGTATTGTCACCCCGCTTGCAGGCACAGAGGCCCTGACGAACGCCCAGCTTGAAGCGCTTATCTCTGCCGGATACCGTCTGTGGGATACTACCCTTGACAGCAGCGACGACGGATATTCGTCTTACCGCGCAGCAAATACCGTCACCACAGCCTTTAGCCGCACCGACTCCACCGTTGCAGTGCGCTTTCGAGACCGCAGTATTACCGCCCCCACCCTACGCACTATTCTGGGTTATATGCGTACAAACGGAATCCCCTCCGCAGGCATTTCTGTGCTGCACACACCGCTCAATGCACGCAATGAGCGGCGGTGAGATTTTGTGCAGAACGCAATATGCACACTTCTCCGCATTGATGCAAAAAAAATCTTGCAAAATCCTGCAAAGTGGAATAAAATAGAACCGTAAGAATTTTATCCTGCAAAAGCAGGAAAGCAATATCAGGAAAGAGTGAACCGAAATGTTGGATATTCGTTATGAACTGACCCCGAACAAAAAAGAAAAGCCCCCTATGGATAGCTTAGGCTTTGGCAAATACTATACCGATCACATGTTTGTCATCGACCATACCGAACAGCGTGGCTGGCATGATGCGCGCATCGTCCCTTATGCACCGCTCCAAATCGATCCTGCCGCTATGGTACTGCACTATGCAATGGAGTCCTTTGAAGGCTTAAAGGCTTACCGCCAGCCAGACGGTTCGGTTAAACTGTTCCGTCCCGAAAAAAACGCTGAACGTATGATTCATACCAATCACCGCATGTGTCTGCCCGCATTGCCAGCAGAGGATTTTGTACAAGCGGTCAAAGCGCTGGTTCAGACCGAAGAAGACTGGGTGCCGTCTGAGGAAGGCACTTCGCTGTATATCCGACCGTTTGTCATCGCAACCGAGCCGCATTTGGGTGTTCGTCCCTCGGCGACCCATCAATTCCTGATTATCTGCTCACCGGTCGGCGCATACTATTCCACGGGCATCAACCCGGTTAAAATCTTTGTGGAGGATGAATATACCCGCGCAACTCCAGGCGGCACCGGCTTCACCAAGTGCGGCGGCAACTATGCCGCTTCCTTGATCTCTCAGGTCAAGGCACATGAATTGGGCTATGAGCAGACGCTTTGGCTGGATGGCGTTGAGCATAAGTATGTAGAGGAAGTCGGTTCCATGAACTGCTTCTTTAAAATTTCCGGTACGATTTATACCGCCCCCTGTGCCGGCACCGTACTGCCCGGGGTGACCCGCATGAGCTGCATCGAGCTGCTCCAGAAATGGGGGTTTCCTGTTTCCGAGGAGCGCCTCGCCGTTACTGACGTTATGAAAGCCTCAAAAGAGGGGCGCCTGGAAGAAGTTTTTGGCACCGGAACAGCGGCGGTCATTTCCCCTGTCGGTGAACTGCGCTATGAAGGTGAGGTCGCTTATATCAATGACGGAAAAATCGGCGAAGTCACCCATAAGCTCTATGACACGATCACCGGTATCCAATGGGGGAAACTGCCAGACGACATGGGCTGGACGACCGGGCTTTCCGATTGATTCCATCCTAATAAGGAACTTTTGAGATCTCAATGATGAACCGTGCATATATTTATGTTCCAATCCCCGGTTCGGCCCGTGCATCTGTCCTGATGCACGGGCTAAATCATTCTATCAGATGATACGATATAAAACAGAAAAACATTCAAGGAGGACTTCCCATGAATCGCTATCGTTTTTTTGCGCCGACCAAAGTACTGTTTGGCACAGGCACACTGAATCAGCTTCATAAACAGGCAATGCCTGGGAAAAAGGCTTTGCTAGTGATTTCAAACGGAAAATCAGCTGTTTCCAATGGTTCTCTTGCCCGCACAGAAGCGGAATTGAAAAAAGCAGGATGCGAATATACCATATTTAATCAGGTAGCCGCTAATCCGCTGAAGGCCGTAGTAGAAAACGGCGCAAAGACAGCCAGAGAGGAGGGATGTGACTTTATTGTGGCGCTCGGCGGCGGCAGCGTGATGGACGCCGCGAAGGGAATGGCTATGCTTGCACCGCAGCCATCCGATGATCTTTGGGACTATGCAGCCGGGACGACTGGCAAACGGAAATCGCTGGACAGGCCTCCTCTCCCCTGGATTGCAATCACGACCTCCGCAGGAACAGGCAGTGAAGTGGATCCCATAGGCGTTATTACGAATCCTGATACCCATGAAAAAATCGGCATTGGTGGTTACCCTTCCCTCTTTGCAACGCTTGCGATCGTCG
>CANPPM010000301.1 GCA_947575935.1 uncultured Butyricicoccus sp.
TGTGCCCTTTTTTCCTGCTGCTTCCCTTCTATTTGTTTCTAACTTGAAGCCACCTCCTCCAGCAGTGTTGTTCTGTCCACACTATAACATGCAGTTCTATTGTTGAAAAGCAAAAATAATTCGCCTCAGCGGCAACCAAAAGTAGCACCCTTGCAAAAAACGGTTGCAATCACAGCCCGGCGGTGGTATAATCCTCACATAAAATTGGCTCTGGGGGCTGTACCATGGAACTTCGCCAGCTAAAATACTTTCTGACCATCGCCGATAAACGTAGTATCGTTGGCGCGGCTAATGCACTGTATATCTCACGGCAGGCTGTCAGCAAAGCGATCTCGCAGCTAGAATCCGAACTTGGTGTTGATCTATTCGTGCGAGATTCAAATGGCGCTTTTCTCACGCCTGCAGGAATTATGTTCTATGATCGTGTGCGAAATAGTGTGATGGAGCTTGAGAACATCCGGCACGAGATGCAAAATTATGGTTCCAAATACCATCAGACGATCCGGATCGCCTTTGCGGCAGGAACGGTGCGGCTTTATGAGGATCAGCTGTTGGAATATATATCAACCCACAAGAATACCGATATTGCATATTCGGAATGTCCGCAAAAGGAATGCTTTCAGCTATTGCAGGAGCACAAGGCTGATTTGGCCATCTGCACAGAGGATTTGCAGAATGATTTGCTGTCCACGGAAGAAATCCTCCAATCTCCGTTTGGTATTATGATGCGGTCAACTGGCGAACCACTATCTTGTAACATAATCAGTTGTGATGATCTGCAGGGACGTCCGCTGGCGGGCCTCTCGGATGGAAATACAGCGGCTTTTGTTAAGAAATATGGACTGCGTTTACAGTACAGTGGCTGTGATTTTTATAGACTTTTTTGTTTAACAAGCAGCGGACGCTGTGCAATGATTATTCCCAGGGTTTTATTCCCACAAAAATGGCCGGGTCTGCGTTGGTTTTCGTTGGATCACTCTGATCCGTGGCGCCTTTATCGTATTTTCTTGAAGTCGTTGGAAAAAAACACACTATACAGAACCGCTATAGATGATTTGCAAAATCAAGTATTGAAATATGATAATATTCATTCGTTTATCTGAGGTGTCCCCATGATTACGTTAGAAACTCTCTCTGCGATTGTTGAAAATGGTGATGTTGACAACGTGCGCAGCGCTGTAGCACAGCTGATAGAGGCCGGCGTTTCTCCCAGGGAACTGATTCAAAATGCAGTTGTACCTGGAATGATGAATGTGGGCAGGAAATTCGAAGCACAGCAAATCTTTATCCCTGAAATGCTCCGAGCAGCGCGAGCGGCGCGGCTTGGAAACGAACTCCTTTGCGCTCGATTTGACTGCCCTGGCATCGTAACGCCAAAGAAAATTGTTCTTGGTACGGTCTACGGAGATTTGCATGATATCGGAAAGGACCTTGTTGCTCTGGCAATGCGTCTCGTTGGCATCGAAGTCATTGACCTGGGCGTAGATGTGCCGCCAGAACAGTTCGTGCGCATTGCAAATGAGGATAAGGACGTGGCATTTGTTGGCATATCTGCCCTTCTGACAGTAACGCTTCCGGCAATGCAGCAGACTGTGGAAATGCTCCGCAGCAGCAAGGCGGAAGAACGAATCACCATTTTTGTTGGCGGTGCGCCAGTTACGGCAAAATTTGCAAAAGAGATCGGAGCAGGCGTCTATACAGATTCCGCTTTTGCCGCTGCAGATAGGGCAAGACTTCTGCTGCTGGAAAAGGAGTGAAATGATGCAGCAATTCAATATCACCATTCTGCCACAGAATATCACGGTTTCTGCTGAAGCTGGACAGTCTGTTCTGGATGCGGTCCGCATGGCTGGACTTTCCTTATTTGCACCCTGCGGCGGGAAAGGAACCTGTGGGAAGTGCGCGATATCGGCAAACAGCCATGTGACGCTGGCATGTCAGACAATTGTAAGCAGCGATCTTACCGTAACGCTTCCGCAGAACAGTCCGCACATTCTGACCTCGAATTCCCTGGCAGAAATAGAGCCGGACATGCAGGACGCATATGTGCTTGCCTTTGATATTGGGACCACAACCGTCGTATGCTATCTTCTGAGTGGAAAGACCGGTGAAGTGCTGTCACAGGCCAGCGCAGTCAATCCGCAGACATCCTACGGCGCGGATTTGCTTTCCAGAATCCAGTATGCTCTGCAAGATGAATCGAATGCATTAGAAGCCTGCATCCGGAGGACGATATCTGATCTGACCATAGAAACTGCAGAAAAAGCAGGTGTGAATGCGGCTGATATCACACGGGCTTCTATTGTCGGAAACACTGCCATGCATCATCTGTTTCTTGGGATTGACCCAAAGCCGCTGGTTGTTCCGCCATATATGCCGAAGGTTTCTTGTGCAATGGAACTTCCTGCAAAGGATTTTTTGCCAATCAGCAGCAATGGGATAGTCCGTATCCTTCCCAATATCGCTGGATTTGTGGGAGCGGACACTGTTGGCTGCCTCTTGGCAACTCGTTTTGATCAAAATGAAAATATAGCCTTGATGCTGGATATTGGAACAAATGGTGAAATGGTCATGGGAAATGCAAAACGCTATCTTGCTTGTTCTACAGCCGCCGGACCTGCATTTGAGGGGGCCAATATTTCCTGTGGTATGGGCGGCATGACAGGCGCGGTAGACCATGTCTATTTAGACGATGGGCGGCTTGTATATCATGTTATCGGCAATTGCACCCCTGCGGGACTATGCGGTTCCGGTCTGCTGGATCTGATCGCTGTTCTTCTGGAGATGGGACATATTGACAACAGCGGCAGGCTTCTGACTGGGACGGAATACCGGCTGGGAGATACGGACATAGTGCTTACACAACGGGATGTCCGGGAGGTTCAGCTGGCCAAGGCGGCCATACGGGCCGGTATTGAGCTAATGGCCAAGCAGCTGGGTATAGAGATCAGCGCTGTTCAGATCGTCTATCTGGCTGGCGCTTTTGGAAATTATTTGAATCCATCTGCTGCCTGTCGGATTGGGCTGTTGCCGCCGCAGCTGCTGAAGAAAATTCGGCTAATCGGAAACGCAGCTGGGGAAGGGGCAAAGCGCAGTGTCCTGCGTGCAGACGAATTTGCCTATAGCCAGCGGCTGGCGGCTAGAGCAGAGTTCCTGGAGTTAGCTTCTCTGCCGCAGTTTCAGGATTGTTTTGTCGATGCTATGGGATTTGGAGAAGATACGAATGCTTGACATGGATTTCCTTTATATTCGGGCAAGGGCGGCAGGCTTTACCGCTGCCGCTCCCCTTGACGCAGGTACCCTCAGCCCAAACGTTGAAGTGCGGGCCATGTGCCAAAACAATGTCTGTGGACAATATGGCCAGCGGTGGAGCTGTCCACCCGGCTGCGGAACGCTGGAGGAATGTGCGGCCAGGCTCCAAACATATCGAGGCGGTATCCTGGTACAGACTATAGGTATACTGGAGGACGAGTTCGACGGCGAGGGAATGATAAAAACTGAGGCTCGCCACAAAGTCCAGTTTCAAGTTCTGTGGGAGGACCTGAGGACAGACTACCCACAGTTGCTTGCGCTTAGCAGCGGATGCTGCACCCGCTGCAAGATCTGTACCTATCCTAT
>CANPPM010000302.1 GCA_947575935.1 uncultured Butyricicoccus sp.
GTCCGTGATGGTAGGCAGCGCTTCCAGAGAGTAGGCGTCTTTGGAGCTGCGTCCCAGCAGCAAGGCAAGGTCGCCCTTCGTATTTTCGATGTTCATAGCCAGTGTTGCAATGCCGCTTTCCAGTTGGGTCATTCCATTTTTGGTTTCCTGCAGCTGGAGCGCCGAGATTTGGCCGAGGTCAAACCGTTTCTGCATTTCAATCACCGTGGCCGCCAGCGTAGACCGCTGGCGTGTGAGATCGGCATAGGTTCCTTCCATCGATTTGATGGCAAGGAAGGTGGACTCTGCAGCAAAGACCAGCTGGTCTTCCGCGTCCCGGAATTGTTCCTCCAGTGTGTCCAGCTGCTCTTCCAACTGTTCCTCGGTCGAGCTGGCCTGTGTTTTCAGCTGCGCCGCCTGCATGTTCAGGATTGTGCAGTTGGAGGTGATCAGTCCTTTTGTGACTTCATCTTGGATTTGCGGCAGCATATTCTGCAGCTGCTGCGCCAGCGCGGTCAGTTGCGCGGCCTGTGTGTTGAGTGCATTGACTGCTTCGCTGACGTCCATATCCTCAAGTGCTTTTAACTGCCGGTCCATCATCAGGACCTGTAGATTGCTACTGCGCACACGCTTTTCAATTTCGTCGATTGAGAGGGATTTGCCGCTGGAAATCTCAATTTGGGGCATCGGATAGCTTGTTATACTGTAGCCCGTCTGAGCCGCCGGCGCAGGCGTGGCCGCCGGGATCGATGGCGGCGGGGAGGAGGGTACGGGCTGCCCCGGTGCGAACATCGGGGAGCCGTCTTCCGCCGCCGCTGCCGGAACGGTCATCAGGCAGGCAAGCGCCATGGTTAGAATTCGCTTTTTCATAGGGTTCCTCGCTTTCTGTGCTGTGCGCAAAAGGCCGACCGACCAGTCGGTCGGCTATGCGCATTCATTATAAATCCCCTTCCTTCCGCCTGTCAATTAAATTTCGGTAACAATCTGGCGGTTTAAAAAATTTTTAACATTTCTAAAAAGGCAGGTATTTCCGTACTTTTGGATAATATTTCGATATTTATCTAAATAATATACTGGGAGCACGGTTCTGTCAAGCGGTAAAATTGGACTGCAGAAAGAATTTCTGCCGCCGGTGGGTATAGGGACGGTATGCGGCATATCCGGTTTTCGCCAGGCAAGGGCGGACCGCCTGGAGGCAGGTCCAGGGTTTTCATAAGGCGCTTTGGCCTGCAGGAAAAGAAAAAGATCTGCGACAGTGTTTCGTACATGCTGTCACAGATCTATTTCTATTGGGGAGGTGTTTCATTTATTCGTTTGGATCAGATTGCCAGATACATGTCGATCAGGAAGGAAATTTTTGTGGTTAATGTTTTGCGGGACAGCAGCTGTTCGGCGGCTTCCTGCGAGGTTTTCCAGGCATACGGGGTCATTTGGTAAAGGTCGCGGATATCCTCGGCAGTGCGTAGGGTGATTTCGTCCTCTGCAAAAATGCGGCCCATCCAATGAAAGCTCTCGTATTCCATTTCTTCCTCGTCGTTTGGATAGGGGGAGTCGTATAGGATTTCTTTCAGCCCCCAGAGGTGGTCGGCCCCCGGTTTGACGGTAAGCAGCGTTCCCCCGTCGGTGAGTACGCGGCGGAACTCGGTTTCACAAAGCGGTGCGAACAGATGTAAAATGAGGTCAACCGACCGGTCGGGAAGCGGGAGTTCAAACAGGCTGGCGGCTGCGAATTCAGCGTTGGGGCACCGGCGGCCCGCATGCCGCAGGGCCGTCCTGGATAGGTCGACGCCGAGCAGCTGGGCGCGGCTGCCGTTTTCACGCAGCATGTTGGCGACGGCCGCGGTGTAATAGCCTTCGCCGCAGCCTGCGTCCAGAATACACCGTGCCGGAAATTGGGCGGCGGTGTCGCACAGCGTGTCCCGTAACACGGCATAATAGCCCTTTTCCAGAAAGCGGGTACGGGCGCGGCACATTGCCGGGCTGTCGCCGGGGTCGGCGCTGCCGCGGCGGTTGGTGCGCAGCAGATTCACATAGCGGCCCTGGGCGGAACGGTCATAGCAATGCCCGTTTGGACAGGTCCGGGTCTTTTCGCCGTCATCGAGCGGTTGACGGCAGACCGGGCATAAAAACATTTTTATACACATCCTTATCTTGTATGTTGTGTTTCGCAGGCCTCCTTACTTTGCCATACGGATGGCTTGGAGGATCAAACATTGGCTGGCGTCCAGATAACGGGGTATGCTATGCCAGCCGTCTTGAATGCGCCAGAGCAGGCTGGGGACCTGGCCGTCGCTCCATAGTTCCCACCCAAGCAAAAGGGCGGTATGCGCGCGATAGGTCCTGGACCAGAAGGAGAGCACCAGCGGCGCGCCGTCCTCCCGGGTGAGCCGCCGCAGCTGCCGGGCGTCAGGGAAGGGGAAGACGGCGGGCCAGGCGTCGATTTCAAGCAGGCGCCAAAGCCTTCGTATTAAGACTGGATTCAGTGGGGCCGGGTAGCCGCCCATGCCGGCCAGGGGAGAGGATACGAGCCGCACATGAGGGCGCAGTAATTGATAGCACTCGTGCGGATCGGCAGGGATCCAAGGCCAGAAGGGGCGGTAATAGCCCAACGCGTTCACAAGCGCAGCCGGGGTACAGTTGGGGCGGGCGGCGCCATTTCGGTTTTCATAATCGGCCTGCCGCAGGGCAAAACCGGCTGCGGTATGGACGCCGCTGTATTGGTGGAATTGCCGGCCTGTGCGGGCAAGCAAATATTTTTCCGGCGACTGGATCAGCCCGCCGGGTTGGTCCACGGATGCTTTTTCAGGCATTTTAACGCCTCCTTTGCGATAGGGGGCCCTGCACAGCCGGTGTGCCTGTATGGGGAGGAGTAAGCAAATGGTTGGGGATTCCTGCAATGCAGGGAGAGGGCAGGCAGGGCCGGGATATTTCTTTTGGCACCATTATAGCACATTTCGCAGGAATATGGTATACTGAATTTGTAGATTGTAGGGGGGCCAATTTCTGCCGGGCCGCTTTGGCGGTACAGCGTATTGCAAGCGCCCGCTTGCGGCGCGGATACCGAATTTCCCGCAGGGAAAGCCGGCAAAGGGGCGCCAGCCTGGATAGATGAACCGGGCTGATACAGATTTTCAAATAAATTTTCCGGGTTTTATTCGGGAAAAAGCATTATAGAAGAAGAGGGGGAGAGCGGTGAGAGCGATTTTTGCGCAGAAAATTGGGGCGCGGTCGGGCAGTGCCGCCGCAGACCGTCTGCTGCGGCACGCCTTGCGGCAGGTTGCGCCGCAGGCCCCTGTTCCATTGCTGCGGGCACGGCAGAAGGGCGGTAAGCCTTATCTGCCCGATTATCCGGGCTTTCATTTCAGCCTGTCCCATTCCGGCGAATGGGCGGTGTGTGCAGTGGGGGAATATCCGCTTGGCGTTGATTTGGAGCAGGTGCGCGAGCTGGGGCGCGGCGTTGCGGAGCGTTATTTTTCTGCGGAGGAGTGCGCGTTACTCGCTGGGTTGCCGCCCGCTGCGTTTTTTGACTTTTGGACGCTGAAAGAGGCAGCCGTGAAGGCAAGCGGCGAGGGGCTTGCCAGGGGCCTTTCTCATGCGCGTGTTACGATGGAGCGTGGGCCCGTGATTGCGTTGGAG
>CANPPM010000303.1 GCA_947575935.1 uncultured Butyricicoccus sp.
GAACCGTCTGACCATCCTGCGGCGTGAAAGCGAGCGCCGCATTAAAACCCTCCGGGATGCGCTGCCTGCCGATGTGGTTATTCAACAAGCCAGCGACGCACTGTTCAGTTATGAGGGGGCCGTGCGGCTGGAGCGTGAGAAACGGGAGATTTTGCCGCCCGCCATTACGGCGGCACGGCAGGAGCTGGCCGCGCTGGACCGCAGCGAACATGAGGCTGAGATTGAGAATAACCGCCGTCAAAGGCCGCGCATCAGCTGGGCGCTCATCATTGTGGGAATGCTGCTGGCTTGTGCGGCAGCGGGCTCGGCGATTTTTCAAACGGACTGGGGGGGGCTGTTTTCCAATAAGATCCCCTATATTTTGTCAGCTTGTTCGGTGATATCCATCTTTTTTGCGTTTTTGGGCAGTGTGCCGCGGCAGGAGCAGGAGAATGATTTTGACGGGGAGCGTGAGGCGCTGCGGATTCGGTTGGAGGAGATGGAGCGAGAGCAGCAGATGGCCGCAACCGTACTGCGTGAGGCTTATGATGCGCTGCTCAAGGCGGCTGGCGAAATCCGCCCGGTTCAGACCATTGAGGAGGCCGCCGACGTGATTCGTGATAAACGCAGCGACCTGCAGGCGCTGCGGCGGGAGCAGGACCGCCTGCACGATATCTTGTATCAGATTCAAAAAGTGATTCCAGGCGATTCCGTCAATGAGGAAAGCCGTCTTCGTCTGGAAGAGAAGCGCAGTGCGCTGCGTGCTGCACAGAAGGAGCAGCAGATTGGCCTGCAGAATGTTGCACGCCTGCAGGGCCGCATGCAGGCGCTGGGCAACCGGCAGGCATTGACGCGCGAGCGGATCCGGCTGCAGAGCGAGATTGAGAGAGCGCGCGCACGCGGGGAGGATGTACAGACCGCGCTGCGCGTGGTACGGGAAGAGCAGGCAGCGCTGAGCGCCCGGCTATCACCGACAATTGCCCGCTTGGCGACAGGCTTTTTAGAAGCCATGACGGGAGGGGAACTGAGCGAGGTGCAGTTGGATGATGGGCTGACGCCTCGTGCAGCGGGCGAGGATGGGCGGTTGCTGGGGGCGCTGCAGCTGTCCTCCGGAATGCGGGACCAGATGTATCTGGCGTTCCGCTTGGCGGTTTGTGAGACGCTGCCGGCGGATGAGCCGATCCCGTTGATTTTGGATGATCCGTTTATGACCTTTGACAGCGACCGTATGGTACGCGGGGAGGCAGTGCTGCACGATCTTGCGCGGCACCGTCAAGTGATTCTCCTGACGAACAGTTGAGGCTGCACCGGCACATTCCTGCCGCTCTGCGCTGCCGCCTCTGGACTTGGGTGGAGAGGGGAGGCGCACCTGTCCTCGCAGATCCTGCTTTTGAAATGGCGGGGGAATGCGTAGAAGCGTTGACGGCGGGCTTCCGCTGGCGCAGAGTTTCAAAAAAAGAATGTCCCCAAACGGAGAACCGTTTGGGGACATTCTTTATGGCTTATGGAATGGGGGATATCAGGCGGCTCTGTCCTGTCGATTAGCGGAAGGAGGTGTAGACCTCGCCGGGCTTCAGCTCGACGCCCTTGATAGCGGCAAGCTCAGAGACGGTTACAAAGGCATAGCCTTTTTCCTTTAGCTTATCAATCGCATTCAAGACGCCTTTGTAAGTGGATTCGTACAGGTCGTGCATCAGGATAATATCACCGTCCTGAACATTGTTCAGGATTTTATTTTCCACACTTTTTGCGTCTTTACTCTGCCAATCCAGCGTGTCAACACTCCATAAAATAATAGGGAGTCCGCTCTTGACCATTTCTTCTTTGACGGTATCGTTATATGCGCCGCCGGTAGGACGCATGACCGTCGGTTTTTCACCGGCGTACGATTCAATCAGATCGCTGTTGCCGTCAACCTGCTCGTGGATGCCGCTGACGGATAATTTGGTCAGCGTTTTATGGTCCATGGTATGGTTGCCCATTTCGTGCCCTTCGTCAAGATACCGGTCGAGAACGGCGTGGAAGTCCTTGACACGGTAACCGCACATGAAAAAGGTGGCGTGTGCGCCTCGTTCTGAAAGTCCGTTCAGCAGGCGTGCGGTTAAGCCCTCGG
This sequence comes from uncultured Butyricicoccus sp., assembly GCA_947575935.1. Taxonomy (GTDB): domain Bacteria; phylum Bacillota; class Clostridia; order Oscillospirales; family Butyricicoccaceae; genus QXXE01. Next base: position 2,093 of record CANPPM010000303.1, read on the forward strand.
ATTGGCCGGTTGGGCCGTCGTCAAAGGTCAGCGCAACGTAATGTTCGGCTTCCGGAATGTCTAATTGGGGTTTGCTGTTGCCCAGCGCCTCGCCAAGCGTCGTGATTTCCGCTTCCTGATCTGGGAAATCGTCCAGTACGGCGACTGTAAATGCAATAATGCCTTCGCCTAATGTGGTTTTATGCATGCCCAGCAGTGCTGCAAGCAGGTCGTCTGATACGAACAGCGTTTCCTCCAACTCATGGAATGCGAAATTCTCGGATGATGTCGGTTGGCGGTCCACCCTTGCGGTGTTTTTTTCGGTGTCAAGCAGGGCCTCGCGTTCGCCCAGTTTTACGGTGACTGTTCCGCCGGATGCCGATATCGTGCCGTCCATTGCAGTGACGCACTCTTCCAGCGGGAAATAAATGCTGTTGTCACCGTCAAAAGTCGTCATGCCTGAAAATGAAATCTGCTCCCCGCGTGCAAGTGCTTTGTCTGAACCGCTGCGGAAGATCAGACCGTTTGCCAGGTACTGCTCGGTGGAGGCCCCCAGCAGCTGCGCGGCCTCGCTGGCCGCCTGGTAGTTTTCGTCGGCTTTGAAGATAATGTAATTGCCTTTATCTGAGGAAAGAAATTCCAGCGTCCAGCCGCCGATATTGTCCAGCGCGCGGGCAGGGATGTATGTATTGCCATCCTGCACGACAGGCGCGGTGGGCAGGTCTATGATCTTTTCCTCGACGGTCATCTGTGGGATACCGGCGGTCAGCGTTGCGGTTATTTTTCCGTCGGAAAGGGTTGCGATTTGGTTGACCTCATCCCAGGTGACTTCAAGCCCGATGCCTTCTCCCGTCTCACGCAGTGGTACCTGCGCACGACCGGAGCTGTCCACAAAGGGTTTGACGCCGCTGCCCAGCAGGTAGCGCGCGTGATCCTTGACCCCGTAGCGGTTGCCGACCTGGAAGGCAATATAGTCGGAATTGGATCGTTCAGGATTGGATGTGGCCAGCGGATCGGACTGGATGGGATTAGAGACCGCCCCTGCAGCGTCTTTGCTTGGGGTTGCGCCGCTCAAAAACACTGGGACCAGCATGACAGCCGACATTGCGACTGCGCCGAGCAGCCCGATTTTCCATTTTCTCATTAGCAATGCACCTCTATTAAAATAAACATGGGCGGAATCGCCCGCAGTCCAAAGAAACGTACCGGTGGATGAAAATAGATCTGCCCGGTCCCCAGAAAAATGCCGGACGGTATGGGCTGTTGCCAGGCAAAGACCATTTTCAAATACGCAGGGTGCGCTTTAAAACTGGCAAAGCATGGGGAAAGCAGAGCCGTCCAGGCTGTGTTTGAAAAAGGCAACCAAACAGATCTAAAATGCCGCCTGCGCCCCAGTTGGCAAACAAAACAGACTCGCGCCGGAAAGAGGAAAAGGCGAATTTCGTGATCGATATTATTATACCATAGCTCGACAAAAAATAGTATGGTTGTACGCTTACTTTTTTGA
>CANPPM010000304.1 GCA_947575935.1 uncultured Butyricicoccus sp.
GGATGCACACTGCAACATCTGCCAGGGTTTTCCGGAACACCCTTTTGAACCATATTAACTGCTTCTGCTGCATCCCCAGGATTTGGATGTCTGCCCTTTGGTGATTTTGCCTATGAAAATGGCTCATACATCGCTGTATGAGCCATTTCGTGGTGGAGACGGTGGGGATCGAACCCATGACCTCTTGACTGCCAGTCAAACGCTCTCCCAGCTGAGCTACGCCCCCGAATCAATATTTTTAACGCTTTCACATCATTTTTTAATTCTCACACTGCTAATACATGATCTGATCCTATTTTTCATATAGAATAATCCCTGTATTAAAAATGCACATTTTGCGAAACCAAACAAAGCCATAACATCTGTTATATGCTCTTCTGCCATTCAGCAGCGTCAGAATCTTTGCACTGCTACCGAATGCTTTGGCGAGCCGCAAACTTTTCATTTGCGGCTCTTAGTGGTGGACCTGAAGAGACTCGAACTCTCGACCTCTCGGATGCGAACCGAACGCTCTCCCAACTGAGCTACAGGCCCATACGTTTGACCTTCCATCTGCCGTATTGCATTCTCATTCGTTGTCTTTGCTGCTTGTCCGTTATGTATACATGAAAAACTCAACAAAAACTTCGTTTATTAAGAATGTCCTATCTAAAACCAACTTCCTTTGCTTTCACGCCCGAACTCCATGCCAACCAGCCAAAATATGGTCGAGGCGACAGGACTCGAACCTGCGGCATCCTGCTCCCAAAGCAGGCACTCTACCAAACTGAGCTACGCCTCGACGGCACGGAAGCCGACGGCTTTACAGACCGCCCTGACAGTTTCTAATTATACTCCTCTGATTTCCACTTTGTCAAGCCCTTTTTCGCAAATTTTTTCAGCTGCGCCAGACATTTGCTTTCGCAATCATTTCAGCTGCTTTTCGCCAACTTTTCCCACCCAAACGCATTCAACTGTATAAAGTTAGACAGATAACGCGATCCTGCGGATTTCGTTCTTGCAAGTTTTTTCTTTTCGTGATAAAATAAGCCGTAATCAGAAGGGAGAATGCAGCTTTGGCAGATTTGAGAAAAGAAATTGAGGCCCGCCGAACTTTTGCTATTATTTCACACCCAGACGCGGGCAAAACCACAATCACTGAAAAGTTTCTGCTCTATGGCGGCGCAATCCAGGAAGCCGGCATGGTCAAGGGCAAAAAAAATTCCCGTCACGCGGTCTCCGATTGGATGGAAATCGAAAAACAGCGTGGTATTTCGGTCACCTCCTCTGTACTGCAATTTCATTACGACGGCTACTGCATAAATATCTTGGATACCCCCGGGCACCAGGATTTTTCAGAAGACACCTATCGCACACTAATGGCCGCTGACAGCGCAGTCATGGTCATCGACGCCTCCAAAGGCGTTGAAGCGCAGACGCGCAAACTGTTCAAGGTCTGCGTCATGCGTGATATCCCTATTTTTACCTTTATCAATAAAATGGACCGTGAATCGCGCGATCCTTACGAGCTGCTTGAAGAAATCGAAAACGAGCTTGGCATTGGCGCCTACGCCGTTAACTGGCCGATCGGTTCGGGGCGTGAATTTAAAGGCGTTTATGACCGCATCGACGAGGAAGTCATCGCCTTTGAAGGCCTCGACGCCCGTCACGAAGTCACAGCAACCCGCATGCGCTTCGGTGATGACGCCCTTCGGGCAGCACTTTCCGAAATCCAATACCAGACGCTATCTGACGACATTGAGCTGCTGGCAGGCGCAGGCGACGACTTTGATTTGGACGCAGTGCGGCACGGCAGGCTGTCACCGGTTTTCTTCGGCTCCGCACTCACCAATTTCGGCGTCGAGCCATTCCTGAAAAAATTCCTTACGATGACGACCTCCCCCCTGCCCCGGCAATCCGACATCGGTCTAGTCGATCCATTCGACGCGCATTTTTCCGCTTTTGTCTTCAAAATACAGGCCAATATGAACAAGGCGCACCGTGATCGCATCGCTTTTATGCGCATCTGTTCGGGTAAATTTGAGCGTGGCCGGGACGTTTGGCATGTACAGGGCGGAAAAAAAATTCAATTGGCCCAGCCTCAGCAGCTGATGGCGCAAGACCGTTCCATTGTCGATGAGGCGTATGCCGGCGACATTATCGGCGTATTCGACCCCGGAATTTTCTCAATCGGCGACACCGTTTGTTCCCCTGAACGCCGGTGCGCCTATTCGGGCATCCCCACCTTTGCTCCCGAACTTTTTGCGCGCGTCCGGCAAAAGGATACCCTAAAGCGCAAGCAATTTGTCAAGGGCACGACGCAGATCGCTCAGGAAGGCGCCATTCAGATCTTTCAGGAGCCCGGCACCGGCATGGAAGAGGTCATTGTCGGCGTGGTCGGCGTCCTGCAGTTCGAAGTCCTGGAATACCGCCTTCGGAATGAATATAAGGTAGAAATCATCCGCGAGATGCTGCCCTATGAACACCTGCGCTGGATCGCAAATCCTCCTGAAAGCTATGACCCCAAATCGCTTAAGCTGACCAGCGATACCAAAATTGTGCAGGATTTCAGCGGCAACCTACTGCTGCTGTTCTCCAGTCCATGGAATATTTCATGGGCGCTGGATCATAATGACGGTTTAGAACTGCGCGAATTTTCTGAAAATACGGATCACTAAAACGGCTTTTAGAAATGAAGATCCAAGAAATAGAATGCGCGGCGGCGATGAACCACATCTCGTCGCGCTTTTTGCCCTATTCGTGGGATTTAAATCCATATCGGGGCTGTTCGCATGGCTGCAGGTATTGCTTTGCGCTCTATTCCCACAGCTATATGGGCGACGGCAACGGTGATTTTTATCATGATCTTTATGTAAAAACCAACATCGCAGAGCGGCTTGAGCGCGCGCTTGCAAAACGGTCCTGGACGGGGGAACCCATTAATCTTGGCGGGATAACCGACTGCTACCAGCCCGCAGAAGCCCGTTTCCAGCTGATGCCGGATATCCTACGTCTGCTGATCAAATACCGCAACCCCTGCATTCTCTCAACCAAATCCGACCTGATCCTGCGGGATTTTGATTTGATTGCCCAACTTGCTTCGGTTGCAGCGGTCAATATCGCTGCAACCATCACCTGCGCCGATGAACGCATACGCGAAAAGCTGGAGCCGGGCGGCGTCCCATCTGCACGGCGCTTTGAAATCCTGCAGGCTTTTTCAGAAACGCGCGCCTGTACCGGCGTGCATTTAATGCCAATCATCCCTTATCTGACGGACAGCCGTGCAAACCTATCTGCCATCTGCCAGGGTGCACACCTGATCAGGGCCGACTATCTTCTCCCTGGGCTGCTCAATCTGCGGGGGAAAACGCGCGCCGTATTCTTTGATTTTCTGCGGCGCGACTTCCCACAATGCGAGCCCCCGCTTCGGAAGCTCCTGGACAGCAAAAAAGCGAAAAACCGCTACCGTGCGACTCTTTTCGGTTGGCTGCGCACCGAGGCCGCCTCCCAGGGGGTCTCGCTCGACCATTTATCCCCTTTTCTCCGCCTGCATCCAGCAGAGGAGCAGCTGTCGCTGTTTTGAACAAAAATTGT
>CANPPM010000305.1 GCA_947575935.1 uncultured Butyricicoccus sp.
TCCAATATAGGTTGCCATATTTACCATGATGGGGCCGGGGGTTGCCTCGCTGATGGCGGCAATGTTGGCGAACATGGCCTCATCTCCCCAGCCCTGGCGCAAAACCGCCTCCTGGATCAGCGCCAGCGCGCCATAAGCGCCGCCGAAGGAGAAAAGTCCGATTTTCAAAAACACAAAAAACAAAGTCAGATAGCTCATGGATCCGCCCTCCGTTTTCTACGGGGGAGCAGGTAATACAGGCAAAAGCCCGCCGCGCCGCCCGCCAGAATCAAATATACCGTGGAAATAGAAACTCCGGCGAGATTTGCGCCCAGCGCCAGAAGAAAAAACAGCGCCGTAAACGCCGGCGCGAACCGATCCAGCGGCCTGTTTTTTCGGTGGCTTACAATCATCCGCACTCCCACCTGTAAAATCAGCAGCGCCACGGCGCATCGAATCCCGCGAAAGGCGTGGACAATCACAGGAATCCCCAGCAAAGCCTGCTCGAAATATTTGAGTTCACTTTTCGCCTGACAGAATGCCGTATTATATTCAAGCGGAACAACTACCACATAAAACCCAGCGCAAACAGCCAAAAGATCCTGATATGGTACAAACGGGATTTTCCGTATCTGTCCCGATACAGACTGCAGACATTCCGGAATCTCAAGAAAGCCGATCACTGTAAGCGTCACATCCGGATGCCTTTGCAGAACGCGCGCCAATGCGGGCGCTGCCTGCACAAAATCCTTTTGATGCGTCCTGCTCCCGCTCAAATACCCGATCTGCCTGCCGTCTGGGCTGTCCCGCCGGATAACAGATGCATTCCGGATTTGCATCCGGTTCACACCATTGGGGATCCGGAAGACCCCCTTTCCGGTCATTCTTTCCATGTACCGGCATAGGAAATCCGTCGAAGCTGTCGCATTGTCGCAAGCCTCCAACATCGCACGGTATCCCCGTACCCCAGCTAAATAAAGGTACTGCCCTTCCGGGTCCAATTGCCGGAATGCGTCGATCTCGCAGACAACAGATTCGTCAAAAACCAGGTCATCTACATCAAACACAGACGGGATCCCCGCCGCCCGGCATTTTTTTAAAAGCATTTCCGTCAAACGGTTGTATTCACAGCGGAAAAACACAACTAATACATAACCATGAATGTTTCGAAATGCCAGTTCCTCCGGCGTCGCCGCCTCAGCGCAAACCCCCAGGGGGACCAACGCTTCTGCCAGATTGTCAATCCGGTAGCGCCTACTTTCCCCTTCCCTACAACCGACTACGTACAAGACCGAATATGCCCCGCCTGGTAAGGACCTCCGACGCAAACCGGACAGCAGGGGGCAAAGCCGCTTCATGCCCGCATTCCACACGCCTGCAAAGCCTTCCCGCCGGAACTTACAGACGGCTTTTTGAAAGAATTCAGAGCCTTTCACAAAACACCTTCATCATCATGTGATCAAATGTCATATGGATATCCTCTACAATCTGCATATCATCCATCGGTACATGCATGCAGTAATCAGCCATCCGGTACAGTGCGCCGCCGTCATATCCACAGATGCCAATGACCGGTACGCCCATCTCCTTTGCGTATGCTGCGGCGGCAAGCACATTTCCAGAATTGCCGCTGCCCGAAATCGCAATTACCAAATCGTCCTTCCGCAGCCGTCCGCGCAGCTGTCGGACAAATACTTCCTCATAACCGATGTCATTTGCAATCGCCATCATGGTAGGCACATTGTCATTTAAACACTGAAAGGAGAACTTTTTTTCCCGCTCTTCACTGACGCCTTTATTAAAGTCACATACAAAATGGGAGGCGGTTGCCGCACTGCCTCCGTTCCCCATCGTATAAACCGTGCCGCCTGCCTCATATGTACGGATCAGCGCATTCATAGCCTGGTTAATCGCTTCCAAATCCAATTGACCAAGCGCCTGCTCCATCCGCTGGTAATACGCACGGATATCCCCTTTATAATCTTTCATCATGGTTTTCTCCTTTTATAATCGCATCTACTGCCGCTTTCAAATCTGTAAATACCGCGTCTGCATGCACAGGATATCTTCCATCTTTGCCGCCTTCCCCAGTCTGAACCAAAAATCCTTTCATCCCCGCATTTCTTGCCGTTTGCAGATCCACGGTGGAATCTCCGATGAAATAAGAAGCATTCAGATCGATATGAAGCTCGTCCGCCGCCTTCAGCAGCATCCCGATCTTCGGTTTACGGCAGCTGCAGTCTATCTTCAGTTCCGGCACTTCTCCCGTAAACCCCTTATCTGGATGATGCGGACAAAAATAAATCCTGTCGAAATAGGCGCCTTTTTCCCCTAATAAGGTTTCTAACCGTGCATGGATCTCATCAAGCGTTTCAAGTGAGCACTCCCCGCGCGCAACAACAGGCTGATTGGTGACGACACAGCAAAGAAATTTTGAACGATTAATCGCGGCGACCGCTTCTGCCGCGCCGTCCAGCAATTCCAGCTGGTCCGCAGCAGATAAAAATCCCTTCAGCCGGTTGACGGTACCGTCACGATCCAGGAAAATACATCTCTGGGGATTTGTAAGATTCCTCGCCTGGCAAATCCCAGCGGTCAAATCCTGTTCGACCAGTCTAAGCCGTTCAGGCGTCCCCATGTCCTTTGCATATTCCGTGGAACGGTAGGCAAAAACCGCCCCGCCGGACGCCGCCAAAGGCAGCAAAATCTCTTTTTCCAAATCAACGCGCCGCCCGGTCTGCATGCCGGCAAATATCTCTGGAGACAGCACATAAATCCCTGCATTCACTAGGTTTGGATGATCCTTCTGCCGGGGCCGGTTCTTCGGTTCCCATCCAACCACGCGTCCATCAGTATTCACGCGCAGCAGATCACTGTCCAACGGATGCGAATTGGGATGTGCAAACAAAGTGGCTTTGCTCCCCTTTTCCAGATGAAACGCATAAAAGCGGCAGAAATCGATATCCAACATGATATCCCCAAACAGGAGGAGAAACGGTTCTGTCATCTGGGCGGACAGATTCACCAGCGCCCCCGCAGTACCCAGCGGCGATTCCTCCACGAAATAGTGGATTCGGATACCGCTCTGCTCTTCCCCGAAATAGCGCATAATCCGGTTACGTAAATGACCGACTACCATCGTAACCTCTCGTACGCCGCTGCGGGCCAGGCTTTCCAACTGATGCTCGAGGATCGGCTTACCGCCAACAGAGACCATAGGTTTTGGAATATCCCCAGCAACACCTGCCAGCCTTGTCCCTTTTCCACCTGCCATAATCACCGCTTTCATGATTTGCTCCCCCTATGAATTTCGTTTCTCTAAAAGGGCGCGCGCAGTTGCCCGCACCGCCTCATCCGATTCACGCTCCGCTTTCCATCCGGTCTGGTGAATGCGTCCCAATTCAAATTGGAACGACGGAACATCGCCTTTCCACCCGCGATCCCCGCCTGTATATTCATACCGAACATCCTCTAGCCCCATTTCCTCGCACAAGATGTCTGCAATCCTAGTCACCGTGGTAGCCGACTCTACCCCAACGTTGAAGGTACTGACTCCGGCGGCCGCCTTTTGGGTCTGGCGCAGGATCAC
>CANPPM010000306.1 GCA_947575935.1 uncultured Butyricicoccus sp.
GGAGCGCTCCTGGGGACAAAGCGGTACGGCACTACACACTATTTGCGTCCAATATCTGGGCGTTGAGACATGATAGCACACATGATTCATGCAGGCAGTCCCAATATCACGGCTGGGAGCGATTGAAATATCATAGAATTTGTAGGGAAGACTGGAAAAGCATGGCGGTAATAGGGAACGCTGTTTGGTATGGGGCTTTGTAAAAGGGCTTGGCATACCGGTACGGCGGATACACACACGTGCAGATCGGGTACAGCATTTCAAAAAGCGCCGTTTGGCTGCCGTGCAGAATGATTCTGACGCAGGCTGTGCGGGACTGCCTTCCTGCCTGTTCGGGGGAGCGGCCGCGGCGGCCGCGTAGAGGAGCCCCGAACTTCTTTTATGCATTTATTTTGGAGGAAAACGATATTATATGTGTGGCATCGTAGGATTTACCGGGCAGGACAACGCACTGCCCATTTTAATGAGAGGGCTTTACAGCCTGGAATATCGTGGCTATGATTCAGCAGGCATTGCCGCCTTTACCAGCCACGGCCTTGAGGTCGTAAAGACCAAGGGCCGCATCGTCAATTTGGAAGAAAAGATTCGGGAGGCCGGAAACCCGTATAGTACCTGTGGCATCGGGCATACCCGTTGGGCAACCCATGGCAGCCCATCCGACCGCAATTCTCATCCGCATCTCGGCGGCTCGGACGGTAAAGTTGCCGTAGTACACAACGGCATCATCGAAAATTATTTGTTCCTCCGTCAGCAGCTGGAAAAGCATGGGTATGCGTTCCACTCTGAAACGGATACTGAAACCGTTGCGCATCTGATCGACTATCTGCATACCGGACGTCAGGAGGATCTGGCGCAGACCGTATTGAAAGCGGTTGGGCTGCTGCGCGGCTCCTACGCGCTGGGCGTGGTCAGTATGGAAGATCAAAATGAGATCGTTGCCGCACGGCGCGACAATCCGTTGATTATCGGCCTTGGTAAGGGGGAAAATATGATTGCCTCTGATATTACTGCAATCATTTCCCGTACGAAGCGTTACATTATTTTGGACGACAACGAGGTTGCAGTTGTACGGCCTGACAGCGTGACCGTCTACAACCAGCTGGGCGACGTGGTGGAAAAGCCGGTGCAGGAGGTCACATGGGATCTCTCTGCTGCTGAAAAGGGCGGCTATGCCCACTTCATGCTCAAGGAGATTATGGAGCAGCCGCGTGCTGTGGCTGATACCGTAAGGCCCCGGATCCAAGAGGGGCGGATTATGTTGGAAGACAGCGGTTTGACAGAAGAGCGCCTGCGCAGCATTGAAAATATCCATATCATTGCCTGCGGTTCAGCGCTGCATGCGGGCATGGTTGGCCGTGCGGTCATTGAGAGCCTGTGCCGGGTGCGTTGTGAGGCTACGGTTGCCTCGGAGTTCCGTTATACAGATCCGATTATCAGTGAAAGGGATCTTTGCATTGTAATCAGTCAGTCCGGAGAGACTGCCGACAGCCTGGCCGCTATGCGTCAGGCACAGGCGGCAGGCGCGTTTACGCTTGCGATTGTCAACGTGGTTTCCTCTTCGATTGCGCGAGAGGCGGATGGCGTGCTGTACACCTGGGCAGGCCCTGAGATTGCGGTTGCAACTACAAAGGGCTATACGGCGCAGCTTGCCGCGCTGTATCTGATTGCGGTCAAGGCCGCGCTGGCGCGGGGACTGCTGACCGGCGAACAGGAAGCGCAGCTCTGCCATGACTTGCTCGCCCTGCCTGAGGGGATCCGCCATGCGCTTGACTGTGTCAAAACCATGCAGTGCCTGGCAAGCCAATACTCCAACCGTTCCAGTGTATTTTACTTGGGGCGCGGGCTGGACTATGCGGCGGCGCTTGAGGCTTCGCTCAAGCTGAAAGAAATTTCTTACGTCCATTCCGAGGCGTATGCGGCGGGTGAGCTGAAGCACGGCACCATCTCCCTGATCGAGGAAGGCACGCTGGTCGTGGCGCTGGCAACCCAAAAACAGTTGTTTGAAAAAACGGTTTCCAATATTCGTGAGGTTGCTTCACGCGGCGCTGAGGTGATCTTGGTGACCACCGAGGAGTTTGATGGCGACGCATCGGTCTGTAAAAGTATTATCCGTCTGCCCGCATGCCCGGAGCGATTTGCGGCCTCTCTGTCGATCATCCCGCTCCAGTTGTTGGCGTATTATGTGGCGGTTGAGCGTAACTGTGACGTGGATAAGCCGCGCAACCTTGCGAAATCGGTGACGGTAGAATGACCTGTGGCCAGGAAAAAACTGGGGGTTTGGACCGGCGACGTTCGATACTGTCCCATGCAGCGGACTTTGTAGCGGACACATTGTCTGAACCCTACAAATATTAATGACGAAAATGTCACAGCTTGTATAAAAAATACAAAAAGACTTGACATTTTACGCAGTCTCATATATAATATGATTTGAAATGATGAGTGGATATGAAATCGCGGCGGGCGAGCCGCTGGGCCAAACGGAAGAAGAGCTGCTGCAGGCGGCGCGCACAGGCGAGCGGGAAGCAAGCGACCTGCTGGTCAGGCGCTATTTCCGGTTGGTGAAGCGCTGCGCGCGTCCTTACTTTCTGGCAGGCGCGGATTCTGACGATCTGATTCAGGAAGGGATGCTGGGCCTGCTGAAGGCTGTGCAGGAGTTTGAGCCTGCACGCGGCGTGCCATTTCATCAGTTTGCGCGGGTCTGTATCTCGCGCGCCATTATTTCGGCGGTTCGTTCGTCGCTTGCATCCAAGCACAGCGTACTGAACGACGCCATTCCTTTGGAAAAGCCTCTGTTTGAAGACATTGCGCAATCCAGCCCGCAGGAAACCGGCCCGGCCGCGGATCCAGAGGCGCTGGTGATTGGCATGGAAGCGCGCGAGGAGCTGCTCAGCCAGCTTGTCCGCCTGCTGTCTGATTTCGAGGGCAAGGTTTTATCCCTGTTTTTGGATGGTTATTCCTATGAAGAAATGGCCGCAAAGTTGGGAAGACCCGTCAAATCCGTGGATAATGCCGTCCAGCGCATCCGGCGCAAATCGGCACAGCTATTACCCCAAGGCGACAACAGGGCAACGCCCTGAGCGCAAATAAATCCAGTCCGCCCCGGTAAGAGGGGCAGCGTAATCAATCAAGGAGAGGTAGAAACCATGTACCAGGACAAGACTTTAAAGTGTAAAGAATGCGGCAATGAGTTCGTTTTCACCGCCGGCGAGCAGGAGTTTTATGCAGAGCGCGGCTTCCAGAACGAACCCCAGCGCTGCAAAGCCTGCCGTGACGCGCGTAAGAATGCAGCCCGCGGCCCGCGTGAGTATTTCACTGCGACGTGTGCTTCCTGCGGCGGCGAGGCAAAGGTTCCCTTCGAGCCCAAGTCTGACCGTCCGGTGTATTGCAGCGAATGCTTCGCGAAAATGCGTCAGGAGTAATCTGAAGAACAGCGCGGGCCCCCCACCGGCGGCGGGGGGGGCGATAAAAAAAAAGGGGGGGGGGGTGTGGGGGGGGGGGGGGGGGTTGAGGAAAATAAG
>CANPPM010000307.1 GCA_947575935.1 uncultured Butyricicoccus sp.
CCCGGCATTTAATACTTGGCGCATCTCCATCTCTGCTCACCTCAGTTCTTCCAAGATCTGTTCGCGAAGCGCACTGTCAATCGTGAAATTGTGACTGCCAGCTTTCAGTTGCTCCGCATAGGCTACGCCCTTGCCTTTGACCGTATCCAAAATGACCATGATGGGTTTGCCGCAGTTTCGCTGTTTCTTTGCAAAATTCACAGCATTTTCGATGTCGATGACATCATGTCCGTCCACTGACAGAACGGTCCACCCAAAGGCACGCCACTTGTCCGCCAGCCCTGTCAGACCGCCAACCTCCTGCACGGTTCCATCAATTTGATATTTATTGTAATCTGTAAAAGCGATCAGGTTGTCCAGCCGGTAATGGGCGGCGGACATACCCGCTTCCCAGATGGTACCCTCCTCGCTTTCACCGTCACCAATCAAGGTAAAAATCGTTGCGCCGTCACCCTTCAGCTTGGATGCCGCTGCAATGCCAACCGCGCAGGAAAAGCCCTGTCCAAGAGAACCGGCAGTCATATCAACACCGGTTGTCAACCGCATATCCGCATGACTTGGAAGATGTGTCCCCGGCTGATTGAGCGTGTGGAGCTCCTCCAATGGAAAATAGCCTTCATTGGCCAGCGCGGCATACAGCGCCGGACCTGCGTGTCCCTTCGACAGAACCAGCCGGTCCCGGCCTTCCAGCTTCGGCACCTTGGGGTCCACCCGCATCGCTCCGCTGTACAGCACCGCCAAAACCTCCGCGATGGAAAGCGCGCCGCCGACGTGCCCCACGCCCAGGGAGGCAATACAGTCTATTGTGAGATAACGAATGCGCTGGGCCTTTTTCTCTAAAAACTCTCTTCTCTCATCCATGGCACTTCGCTTCTTCCGTCCGCTTTGCCAAGCGGAGATCACGCATCGCAACCGCAATGTCAACCGCTTCTTCCGCATCCTGCAAAGCGGAATCCGGCATGTCGATCCCAAAACGGAATTTCATCATGGCAAGCTGCTGGCAAGCCAGCATACCCATCCCGTTGACCGTTTTCAGCCCGCGCGCCGCCGCCGTGTCCAGCAGGGACGTATGGGGATACAATACATCGGCTACCGTCGCCGTTTCAGGCAGACAGTCGATGAAATGCAGGTCTTCATAGTCCTTTCCATGTCCGGCAGCTCCCAGCGTTGTGCACTGTACCAGGAGGTCCGTTTCACCGGCCGTTTTTTCCAAGTTCTCTTTCGTCCACTTCACGCCGACCGCTTCCACCGGGTACAGCCGCATCAGCTGCTCGGCAATGTACTGCGCCTTCTCCAATGTCCGATTCACGATGTGGACGCGCTTTGCGCCGCGCTTGCAGAGATCGGCGGCAATCGGGCCCGCCACAGCGCCGGCGCCCAGAATTGTCACGCGGCTCCCCTCTATCTTCGCGCCGGACCGGGCAATAGCCATGCCCATACCCACGCCGTCCAGGCCTACGCCAACCAACTTGCCATCGACCCACTTTACATGGTTGACGCACTTGAAGACACGGCTGGACTCCTCACACTCGTCCAGATACTGGATCACTTCGCTCTTAAAGGGCGTCGTGATGTCAAAACCAGACATGCCCATAGCCCGGTTGCCTTCGATGAATGCCGGAAAGTCCTCCGGCTTTACTTCCACTGACAGGCAGATCGCGTTCAGGCCCGCGACCTCATACATTCTGTTGTGCACATAAGCCGCACAGCTATAGTCCAGCGGATAACCGACCTGGCAGCTGTACTGTGTATTGACGTCATGCTTTACTCGCAAAATAACCCCTCCTATACCAGTCGAATCACACTTTTTAACGTATGCTCTTTATCCTGTATCGCGCGGCGAAACGCCGCGTCTACATCCTCAAAATCACAAATATCCGTCACCATGCCGCACAGATCGACTCTTTTCTGCGCCGCAAGCTCAATCGCGGTCGGATAGTCGTTGCAATACCGGTAAATACCGCGCAGATCAATTTCTCTATGCGCAATTTCCCAGAAATTGAAGGAAACCTCACCAAAGATATTGCCCACCATCATAATGACGCCGGCTGATTTGCAAAGCGGCGCCGCCATTTTCAGCGTCACCGGACTGCCGGCCGTTTCGAAGACAATATCGGCGTCCAGACCTCCGGTCAACGCATGCACGCGCGCCGCGCAGTCCTCTGTTCTGGAGTTGATCGTTTCATCTGCGCACAACTCCTTTGCCCGTTTCAGCCTGGAGTCAAAAATATCAACAGCAATGATCTTTGTCGCGCCCATCGCCCGGCAGGCCAGCATCGTCATCATGCCGATACACCCGGCGCCAAGAATCACTGCGCATTTTCCAAAAGAAACACCCGCTTGCTTTGCGGCATGTAATCCGATCGAAAAAGGTTCGATCAGCGCCCCTTCCATCGTGCTCATCCCGTCGGGAATCGGAAAGCACAAGGACGCCTTATGCGCCACATAATCGCAAAGTACGCCGTGATACGGCGGCACAGACTTGAATTGGACATGATGACACAGGTTATACTTTCCGCTCTTACACTGCTCACATTGTCCGCACGCAACGCCAGGCTCCAACGCGACGCGGTCGCCTACACGCAGGGAATCTACCTTTTTCCCACATTTTGTCACAACGCCAGCGCACTCATGGCCTAAAATATGCGGAAACGGAATTGGTCCCTTACTGTAACACCCCGTTTCATAAAAGTGCATATCTGAGCCGCAAACACCTACATATTCCACTCTGACAACGACCTCGTCATCCTGTGGCTCTGGAACCGCGATATTTCGAATTTCCAGTTTTCCTTGCTCTATCAGCCAGGCAGATCTGTTTTCCATATGTAAGACCTCATCCTTTATGTTGTTTTCTGATGGGGACGATCCGTCTGTGCGGATCGCCCCCATCAGCGAATGGGATGGCGGACGCTTACTTAATAACGCCAGTGGATCTGTGCATTTCAATAAAGTCGGAAATGTTCTCCGCAGTAATCAGGACAGGCTCCAGCTCAATCTTTACCGCGTCCATCTCCGGGTCGTTATAGAGCTGCTGCGCAAGCTCTACAGCTGTTTTCGCCATTTCGCCGGCGTCCTGTAGGACAGAACCGGTTTCCTCGCCCGCCTCAATGGACAGGCAGCCGTCGGCTAGACCATCAATGCCATAAAACTGCATCGCCTGCACGTCGCGGCCGTCAGCCTTAGCCGCCTCAATCGCGCCAAGGACCATGCCGTCGTTGGCAGAGAGCACTGCGTCAATCTGGTCAAATCTCTGGCACCAGTCGCTCATCACATTGATCGCGATATCCTTGCTCCAGCCTTCGCAGTTCTGCGTGTCCAAAATCTCTACATCCGGACGGTCCTTTTCAATCATGTCGATATAGGCCTGCGCACGCTCCTCACTGGAGAACAGGGACGGCGTCGACTTCAGGATGCAAACCTTGGCATTCTCCGGGAGGTTCTCCGCAGCATAGGCGGCAACCATGCTGCCCATCTCATACTCCGGATAGATAACGTTCAGGGAAACGCCATCCGAAA
>CANPPM010000308.1 GCA_947575935.1 uncultured Butyricicoccus sp.
TGAGGTTATGTGGGAAAAGGCAACCGAGTCGATTCTGCTGCGTTCCGGGCAGCCGTATACGCTGACTGGCGGCGAGCTTGCGGCGGGCGCTCCGGGCACGCAGGCGGCAAAGGTTTCCCATTCGCTGCTCTATAAGGATAATGTTCCGGTCAGCCTGACTGCATATGTAATCGGGCAGAATAATTATTTCAAGCTGCGCGATATTGCACAGCTATTCAATTTCAGCGCGGATTGGGATAACGACGCTATGTGTATCGTCATTGATACTTCCAAAGAGTATACCCCTTGACAAACGAACGCGGGAGGCAAAATTGCCTCCCGCGTTCGTTTGCTGGAAAACAGCGTTTTTAACAAGTTTGGATGCAGCCGGTGTGGCCTGCGCCGCTTCATACACTGCTTGTGACAGGCGATTTGGGCAGCGTGGTGTGGGCGGTCTCTGTGCTGTCGGTTGGTTCTGCCAATTCACGGAGATCTTCCTCGTTCAGTACGCTTTCCCATTGCTTGGGATTTGGTTTTTCCTTTCGCTGTGACAGAGCCAGCAGATAGAAGGCCGGGTCGTGCTTCATCAGATATTTTTCGTCCTCGGGAGGAACTTTGTCACCGCGACGCAGCCGGGCTGCAATCATTTGGCATTTTTCTTCTCGGTTTCGGTTCTTTTCCAGAATGTTCAGTGGTGAACTGCCTTCGGTCTCAGCCGGCTTCTCCCAAGCCAGCTGATTCTGTTGCTGGAGATAGGCAAGCGCCTGCCTGGATAACGTTAGCCGGTCGGTACTGGATTGGGGTACAAACGTTTTTTTCTGTGGTTTTTGTCGGGCCGCTGAGGCCTGCTCTCGAATGGATGGCCTTAAAACGTCACGGATATTCATCAACAATCCCTCCTATCCCGTGCGCGCAGCGCCGCAGCGGATGCCTGCGCGCCTTCTTCTTGCATTTTAACACGTTTGGGAATTATTTTCAAGGGTTGGAAATGAAAAAGGTGCGCAAATGCGCACCCTGGCCTGTTGAAACTGATCTGTGCTGCACCGCTGATCGAATCTGCTGCCGTTCAGCGGCCCAAACCCACGACCCGCGCATGGGTTTGGGCGCCTTTGATGGGACGCTATATGTGCCGAAAAGTGGTGTACAGCATGGATGGAGGGCTGCAGGAGGCGTGAAGCAGGCGTATGCCTGCCGTCAGGCCGTGAATTATGCAGCCGGTTCGGCAGGATCAGCGGGCGTTTCGTTTTCTGCAGGTTCGATGTTCTCTGCAGGCTCGCCGTCTGGGGCCCCGCTGCTGTCTGTATCTGCGCCGGTAAGATAATCCTGCACGGTATTCAGGTTGATTGCCAAATACAACTCGTCATTGCGTACGACCGTCATCGCCGCAGCTTGGTCGGCAAGCAGGTCGTCAATGGAGTACGCATCCATATAGCTGATGCAGGCGTCACGGTTCCGCTCAATGAAATCGTCCTCGAAGGGGAGACGCTGGATGACATGCCAGCCAAAATCGCTCTGGATGGGTTCGGAGATGCCGCCGGTTTCCAACGCCTTTGCAGCCTGATAAAATTCGTCAACCATGTCGCCTTCTGTAAACACGTATCCATCCGGCTGCTGGAGCATACCTGGGTCTTCCCCATATTGGGTAATCAGGGCGTCAAAATTTTCACCGGATTTTGCACGCTGCGCGATTTCAACGGCGAGCGTTTCAGCGTTTTCGGTGTCGGCATAAATCAGAACGTGTTTGGCGCGGAGATAATTCTCCTCCATATAAGTACGGATTTCGTCCAATGGAACCTGGTACTCTCCCCCTTCGCCGAACAAATATTCATTCAAACGCGCGTAGGCGTACGAACTGTATAGGCGGTTGTTGAAGATCTCCTCGTTCATGCCGACGTTGGAAAGCTGTTCCAAAAAGGCGTCGTAGCCCCCCAGCGTGTCGATAGATTCCTGTTTCATGGAGAGCGCTTCGTCGAGTTGGGCGCGGGTCAGATGGATATTGTAATGGTCGATCAGATTAATTGCAGCCTGCCGCTCGGTAAGTTCTTGATCTACCGATGTCCGGACCTGCTCCAGGAATTCTTCCTCGCTCCAGACGCTTGACCAGTCCATTCCCAGAGAGGCAAGCATATTGTTCCATGCGCTGGCGTAATCGATAAAATAAAAGGCATACTCTTCTGCCGTAACCGGATGGCTGTCGATGGTCATCACGCTTCCGTGGTCAGAGGCTGTAATGGGGGTATAATGCAGCGCGCCGAGGGTGCTGGCCGGGAAAACCATTGGCAGGCCGCGCACCGCCCCCAGGGACAGTGCGCACATCAGCACCATAGCGGCTAAACGTTTGTAAAAATGGGGCATTTCTTGTCTCTCCTATCGAAATTTTAGTATTCCGGGATAGCGGCGGCGGCACGCCCGGCCGGCATGTTTTGTGCCGTCACGGGATGGGCGTATCAAAGAAGCCGTATGCGGACAGGATACTACGGCGGCAGCGGTGTTTTCCGCCGGAGTGTTGGACATCGCGCCGCTGTGGTATGCTGGTGAAAGCGGCGGTATCATAAATCCGCCTGCGGACATTATACCATGGGCCCTGTCAAACCGCAACCATCTTCACAAAAATGTCACATGAAAAACGTGCGGCGTCCCGCTTATGACAGGGGGACAGAGGGGCGCGAAAAGGCGCCGGCAAAGCCGGCGCCCTGGATAGCGGGGTCAAAAGGTCCGTGTATCCTCCTCGTTGTCGCTGCGTGTCATAGATTGCAGCAGTTGGTTCTGAACGGCGGTCTTGAGCCCTTCGCAGAACAGCTGGGTACTGTCGGCCAACAAATCCTGCCCGCGGATGGCGTCCAGGATTTGCGACAGGGCCTCTGCCGTGGAGCCGGAACCTTGACCGGCGCTGCTGCTGACCCTGCCGGAAGAAGCCGGGACTGTCAAAGGAGTTCCCAAAAAACGGCTGATCTTGCGGACGTAATTCTGAGTTTCCGCATAAGGCGGGACGCCGCCGTAACGGTCAACTGCACCGGGGCCTGCATTATAAGCGGCCAGCGCAAGCGTCGTATCCCCGTCATAGCGGTCAAGCATTTGGCGCAGATAACGCGCGCCGCCCAGGATATTCTGTGCGGGATCGGTCACGTCGGTGACCCCTACAGAGCGCGCGGTTTCGGGCATCAGCTGCATGATCCCGGAAGCGCCGCAGTGGGAGACGCAGTTTTGGTTAAAGTCTGACTCGGCCTTTGCCACGGCCTTTAACAAATCGGCAGAAACGCCGGTAGCCTGTGAAGCGTATGTAAACATGGATTCCAAATCGGACAGCCCGGCCAGCGCAGCCTGCTGCATGGCTTGAGGAAAGCCGCCGCGCACGGTAATCTTGCGTTGGGACGGCAGCTGTGACAGATCCATTGTCTGAATGGGAGCAACATACATGGTGCTTTGCCTTCCTTGATCGATATTTTGTTTATAGTATATCACAACAACGGGGCGGAGTAAAGCATTTTCTCTGCAAATGTGAAGAGGCCCGGCAAAGCCGGGCC
>CANPPM010000309.1 GCA_947575935.1 uncultured Butyricicoccus sp.
CGGACAGCGTGGCAGAACGCAACAAATGGACAAAGTCAATCATCGAATTTGCACAGATAGAGGGTGAAGTTGTCCTTTCGGACGGAAGCCCGATGTTCATCAACCGGCTGGAAGTACGGCACAGTGCCGATCCTCTGCGGGAGGGACAGCTGGGGCTTACCGGGCAATACGGCGTATTGAACCAGCCGCAGAAGGAACTTGCACAAACCAAACTTTTAAGACCGAATTTACAGCATGAGAAAGGAGCAATCGGCATTATGGCAGAAGCGGCTTATAAAACGGCAGAATTGGCAGCAAAGGCACGTCAGCTGTTCGGCACGACCCCAGAGGTTGTGACCGTGGCGCTTCGGGGCGCGGGCATGGAGTCCGCGACCGTAGAGGAAGCAAGGCAAATGGTTCAGGATTTCCTGGGCAGGGAGGTACAGTAAATGGCATCGTTTTTCATTATTGGGGAGAAAAAGACGCGTCCGGGCGTGTATTTCCGATATGAGAATTGGGGCAGGCCGCCGGTTGCTGGCGTAGACGACGGCAAATGTGCGGCGGTATTCCGTTCCAACTGGGGGCCGCTCGGAAAAGCACTTGTTTTGGAACAGTCGGAAGATATCGCAAAGCAATTCGGAGACGGCGGAGAGAACGGGACGACTGCGGTTCCGATGGAGCAGTTTAAGGGCGGCGCACGGCTGGTTTACGCGGTGCGTCTCGGCAGCGGCGGTACGCACGGCGTGTATCAGATCGAGGACGATGCAGGAAACGCCGTAGTGCAGCTCACACTGAAATATCCCGGCAGCCGCAGCCTTTCCGTGGCGATCCGGCCCACGCTGATGGATGCCGGAAAGACCGAGCTTTTGATCCTGGAAGGGACGGAACAGCTGGAATCCCTGACTTTCAGCAACGCGGAAAACAGCGTTGCCGCACTGCTGGAAGCATTCGAGAAACAGAAAAGCAGTTACTTTGTGCTGACCAAACTGGCGGACAGCACGGAAAAGCTCAAGACCATCGACCAGGCAGAAATCACAGGCGGAACCGATCCGACGGTCAATGTTGCGGCCTACAGCGCTGCATTTGAAGTGCTGGAATCCAACCGCTGGAACGTGATGGCGATCGACACCGCCGATACCTCGATTCAGATGATGATGCAGCTTTTCCTGAACCGGATTTATCAGGGCGGCAAGTTCTGTATGGGCGTTATTGGCGAACCGACAACGATTGATTTTGACACCCGTTTGAAGCACGCCAGCGCTTACAATGACTATCAAATGGTCTATGTTGGAAACGGCTTCACGGACATTGCGGGCAATGTTTACGAGGGCTGGCTGGCAGCGGCGCGGATTGCCGGACTGATTGCAGGCACGCCCAGCAACGAGAGTATCACGCATCTTGCAATTACGGGTGCAACCGAGGTTACGGAGCTGCTGACTAACAATCAGCATGAGCGTGCGATCAAAGCCGGGGCGCTGATGTTCAGTGTTTCGGCGGCTAACACGGTATGGGTCGAACAGGGCATCAATACGCTGGTTCTGCCCGGCACTAAGGAAGACCTTGGCTGGCAGAAAATCAAACGTGTTAAGGTGCGTTTTGAGCTGTTCCAGCGGCTGAATGACACGGTAGAACCGTTGGTTGGCCGCATTAACAATGACCCGGATGGACGCATGACAGTGATTCAGGTTTCAAATGCGGTATGCCAGACGATGGTCGCAGAACGGAAGCTGCTGGCTGGGGCGCACGTCGAGCAGGACGAGAATAATAAGCCCGAGGGCGACAGCGCATGGTTTGTTGTTTATGCGGATGATATCGATGCACTTGAAAAGATGTATTATTGCTTTAAGTTCCGCTTTGCGCCGGACGATGAAGAGTAAGGGGGGGATAACACATGGACGGATTGAACGACCAGAGTTTGCTTGACGTAAGAAAACTGATCAGCGGCAAAGACGGACGGCTGTTTGTGACAACCAAAGCCGGGACGAATATTTTCCTTGCTGAGGTGGATACGTTCCAGACACAGGTCTCCCCGGCAAATCAGGATTACCAGCCGGTCGGCAGTGCGCTCATTTATTCGGTCAACACGGGCTACACTGTCACGCTGACACTGACGGAGGCCGTTGTGCGGGATGAAGTTATGCTTGATGAGCTGATTACCGACTTGCAAAACGGTTATTTTCCGACATTTGATTTCCAGGGGAAGATGCGCCGCAGGGATGGACAGTCCGAGCGGATCGTTTACCGCAACTGCGTGCCGGACGGCACCGTCGATCTGCAGACGCTGAACCCGGGTGAAATTATTAAACGGAATTGGAGCTTCCGCGTCAATTCAACGCCGGAAATGCTGGAAAAGTTCAAGGATTCCGAGTGGAGATTGGCAGAATAAACAGGAGGAAATGAAAAATGTCTAAGAATACAATGCCGGAAACTTTTGATGAAAATATAGGCAATACGAAAGAAGATATCCTGATGAATGAGAGTGATATCCTGCGCGGCCTGATTGAGGCGGGCCGTGAAAAGGAGAATGAGAACGCCTACGAAAAGATTCAAATCAGGCGCGGCGGCGTTCTCAAGTTTGAGTTCCGCATCCGGCCCCTGTCGGAGGATGAGACGAACGCCTGTCTTGACCATGCGTCGAAGTTCGCGCCCCGCAGGAAGGGACAGCCCAAGCGGAAAATCGAGACGGATTCGGCTAAGTTCCGCTCTTGGCTGATTTACACGGCGACAGTTGATGAGGACAGGAAAAAGACCTGGGATAACAAGCAGGCGCAGGAAGCGCTCGACATCCTGCACGGCGTGGATATGATCGATGCGGTTCTGCTGGCGGGAGAAAAGGATGCGGTCATTAGCCGGATCGATGAGATCAGCGGCTATGGCAGCGACGACGGCGAAACGCCGGACGATACAGCAAAAAACTGATAGAGGCACGGGGCAACACCTGGCTGATGCTGAAAGTGTGTGAACGGTTCCCAAAAATCGGGACAATAACCGATTATATGGCGCTGCCGCCGGGGGAACGTGCGCTGTATGACCAGTACACGCTTGACGCGCTGGAAGCGGAAGCCAGGACCCCCGTGCTGAAAATCGGGAAATAAGGGGGCGGCGCAATGAATGAAACCGTTACCGTGATTGATGTTGTAGCGCAGGTCACGGACGATACAGCCAGCGGCGCACAGAGCGCTGCCCGGAACGTGAGCAGGCTGGAGCAGTCCATGACGAAGCTCCGGTCACGCATTGACGGCATGAAGGGCAAAAGCAAGCTGGAAGTGCGGGCTGAGATGCGCGACATGGCAACCAGCGGCATCCAGCGCATTGCATCTGCCGGGAAAAAGCTGGCCGGGAAGGTCTGGACCGTCACCCTCAAAGCAAAAGATTTTGTTACAGCCCCCTTTCGTAAGATTGCGGGGCTGCTGTCAAATCCAATCGCACAGGCAGCGGCCTTTGCCGGGGTATCGCTCGGCGTGGCAGATACCGTCAATACATTCAAAAGTTTTGAGCAGGGCATGGCGAACGTCAAGGCAAT
>CANPPM010000310.1 GCA_947575935.1 uncultured Butyricicoccus sp.
GCGGTGGCGGCAAATTCGATTGCAAATATTGTCAGAAATCTGATGGCCTGCGCCTCAAAGGGACTGGGTACTGCCGGCGCCATTCTGGTCGGCAACGGGAAGAACGCCATTCAAACGGCAAAACGCTATGCCAGGGATTCCACGGTGCTTGCCGCAGGGATCGGCGTTGGTTCCGGAATCCTTCTGCTTGCAATCCGGCCTGTCATTCTTTCGGCAGTACCGCTAACCCCGTCAGCCTCCGGTTACCTATCAGGAATGCTGCTCATCTGCTGCTATTCTATGGCCGCAGGCTCCGTCAACAATATGGTCATTGGCGGCATTTTCTGCGCCGGGGGAAAGTTGGCTGTATCTGCGACGCGGTGGTTCTCTGGCTGTTTGTGACGCCACTGGCGGCAATGGCTGCGTTTGTCTGGCATCTTCCAGCGCTGACAGTATATAACACCAGCAAAGGAAGGCCGGGCGGATATCATGCCGGAGAAAAAATTGCAGTCAAGGCGAACATCAACGGCTCCGGCGTAATGGACGACAGCACTACAGGCGAAATGCAGATGAGTTACACGAACCCTGTCCTTTTGAGGGCTCTGCTGCTTTCGCTGGTTGAGAAAGCAGGCGTTTCCCCGACAATATTACCGTTTAGATGTATCCCGCCTGTTCCCAGATCATATGGTAACGCTGTGCTCGCAGGGAACGCTGCAGGGCGTCCGCTTCGTAGACCGCGGCAATGGCGTAGCAGACGAAACCGCGCCAATCCTCTGGTCGCATGAATTCAGCGGCAGTGTGAATTATCTGCCGACCTGTGTAACGGAAGCGGCTTATCTGATCAATCTGGCTAACCTGAAAGGGCACAGCTACGGCATGACCCTCTGTGGGAAAAATCACTTTGGTTCCTTTCTCAATGGCAACCGGATGCGTCCGCCCGAAGGGGTCAACCTGCACCAATGGCTGACGAAACGTGAAATAGGCGTTTACAGCCCGCTGACCGATCTGATGGCAAATGCCAATCTCGGCGGCAAAACCATGCTCTATATACTGGATGCGCTGATCTGTGCACCATCCGAAGGTGCTTCCATCACAGCCGATAACGCGAAATGGCAGCAGGCCCCCTTTCACGGAAACTATCCTGCCAGCATATTGATCTCCCAGGATCCGGTCGCAATTGACAGCGTAGGCGCAGATTTCCTGAGAAACGAACCCTCGGTCACCAGCCGCAACGACGCCCTGCGGGAAGAACCAGCCGTCGAAAACTATCTCCACAAAGCCGGCCTGGTACCGGATGCTCCATCCGGTACGGCCTATACCGACAGCCAGGGCAAGCCCGCGCTTCGTCTGGGCGTTCACGAGCATTGGAATCATCCGGCCCTGCGGCAGTACAGCAGAAACCTCGGCAAAGCAGAGGGCATCGAATTCATTCAGCTGTTGCCGTCTTAAAGCCGTATAAACCAAAGAGGGAAACCGCACAGGCCCGATATTCCAGGAGCCAAAAATGCCGCAGGCCATCCGCCTGCGGCATTCGTTTTACCAAAGGAACCATAGGGCGCCCAATCGCCGTTCCAGGGACAAAGACAAGAAATACGATTGCCAAACAGAAGCAATTGCAAACAGAATCCTACAATAAATCGCCCGAAAAATCCGAGAGCGTATGCCCTGGGACGGCGTTTCACGGTTTTAAACAGGCTCTAGACGTATTCAAATCCTTCCTCGCTTTGGAGCCAAGTCTTTTGACCCAAATGGAATACGACAGCAATTGCCGCTACCACCAGATAGCCGAGCGCATAGGGGGACAACGGATAGAATCCCAACGCTGCGCTGTGAATAAAGCCCAGCGCCGCCAGCACATAACCCACCGCAGCAGTCAGCGCCGCCAGATGCAGTTTTCTGTCAATGATGAAGACTGTCATTGTGCCCAACAGGATTCCGATCAGGATTGCGCCGGCCTTTGTTGCTGCCACACCGTTCCACATGACGCCGGCATCAATGAGCATTTGGGAGACCTCGGGGGCAAAGTCCTGCACGCCAGTGGGAAGGACCTCGGGCCACAGATCCGCCAACCCGGCCGCGCCGGTCACCTGCGTATACAGATAGTCGGCCACAGAGGGGACCATGGCGATGCCGACGGCAGCGTAATGCCGCCGGTCACAATCCTTGAACGCCTGCGCCACCATGACCACGGCGCACCAAAGGAATGTGATGGCACAGACCGCCGGGGGCACCAATGCACTCAGGAAGGTAAACAGCCCAAAGATCCCTGCTGCACCCAGCATAATGCCGGAAACAATTGAATAACCAATGCCGGCATTGGATTTTTTCAGCCCCGCATGGCCCAGCCATACCGTATTGGGGATAATGCCGCCGAACAGAGCCGATATCATGGTGCAGATCCCATCTGCAAACTGCGCCTCCCGTACGTTATACGCATCCCCTGCAGCATTGGATGCCTCTACATTATCCATCGTCTCAATGAAATTATAAATCTCCACAGGGATGATGATTGTGAGATAGGGAATGACAATGGCAAAGCCGTTCACCATATATTGAATGCTGCTCACCGGGTTGGGGAAATAGAAACCGATACCGCTGAAATCAAAGGAGGTCCGCCCCAGGCACAGCGCATAAACCACGCCGCCCACAATTGCAACCACCAGAGGCGGGATTTTTTTCGGGAACAAATACCCGCCGAAAATGCCTACCATCGCTACAAACAGGACCGGCAGGCCCACCAGCGGGTCGCCAAGGATATCAAACACCCCCTGCGTCGCCATCCAGATAAAGCCGATGCCTGCTACAGTACCCAGCAGGGCGGCCCGCGGGATACGCTTTTTCATCCAAGGGCCAATAAAGCCGCCGCAGAACTCAACGAACCCGCCAATAAAACAAGCCGCCATCGCCGCCGACCAGGAAAGCATAGGATCCTCCAGCGCATAGCTTAAAGGCATAATGACGCCGTAGAGGATGACAAACATGGCCGGGGTAGATACGCCCGAGGGGAGCGCGGTCACGTCGGCGCGACCCTCCTTCTGGGATAGCTTCCAGCCCATCCAAGCGTAATAGAAACAGCCCAGCATCAGGCCGATGGACATGCCGGGGACAACATAACCAAATACAACCGCATCCGGCCAGCCCAGAACACCGGTAAGGGTGGCAATTACGATCAGGTAATTGACGATATTGTTGGTCACCGCATAGGAGATGCCGCCAATATCACCGCGCCGGAACAGGGGTACCAGCGTCTTTTGCTCGTTCATACAAAATACTCCTTTTGAAATCTTTCTTTATTATCAAAGCTTTGCTCCTGCCGGAAAATAAAAACAGAAGCAAAGGCGCAGCTCTTAGGGCTTGTTTGAAAAATGTCAATACGCCCAAATAACGATCCTTTTTCCGCCATACTTCCCCAATTTTTCT
>CANPPM010000311.1 GCA_947575935.1 uncultured Butyricicoccus sp.
CCGATTGCCGGTTATCATTTATACCCTGCACAAGACCATCAACTGCGCTTCTGCCGTATCCTCGAAATGTTTCATTCATGCCGTGGAATTGATTTCCGGCACTGGAAGCAACGCTTCGTGCCGAGGATACCGCTAATGATTCTCCTGATTGAATTCCACCCGCGAAATTTTGAGAAGCGGATTCACCGGCATTCGCAGCTCCATACTGTACTTCCTGGAAATTTTTATTAGTTTGATCGGAAACCGATTTTGATGCAGCAGAAGCATAACCGGACTCGCTTTTTACTCCATCAGCAAATTCCTTTCCTGTATCTTGACCAGCTTTTTTCGCCCTCTCACGCGCTTTTTCAAGTTCTTCACCTGTGTACGCCGTAAACTTCGCAGTTGCATGAAAAACGTGCTCGCTGTTTTCTTCTATCCCATCAGAAAATCCATTTACAGTTGATTCACCGAAATTATACGCTGCATCCGGTAATTGCGAGAACCCATCTTCCATGCCATTTATAATATCATTAGACACTTTTTTTGCATTATCCTTGCCAGAACTAAGGCCTCTCGAAAAACCGTCTGCTGTCTTTCTCCCAGCGCCCTCTGCTTTTCCCGGAAGTCCAAGAAGGTCATGAAGAAACCAGTCTGTGAATCCGGATATCGTGTCCCAAATAGCATTCCATGCTCCTATTACCGCCTCTCGAAATTCTTCGTTTGTTTGAAAGAGCATTACTAGTGCGCCTACTAACGCCGAAACAGCCATCACAACCAGACCTATCGGGTTCGCATTCATTACAGCATTTAATACAGCTTGTGCAGCAGCAAGTATTTTTGCTTTCGCTGCCGCCAATGCAGCAGCAATAGAAAATCCAGACATTGCCTCTTGCAATACGGTCATAGCAGAAGAAACATTTGTGATAAGTTCTGCGATTGCAGAAACAGCCTTAAATGTTGCAAATGCCGCAGAGGCTCCGGAAACAGCAACTTCAAGATTATTAAAAATAAATGACAGTCCCGGGATTTGCTCTGATATTGCATTACCGATCTCATCAACAATGGCAATAGCTGCACTCCATATTTGCGGTGCGTTTTCGATAAGCGCTTGCGCAAGACCTGAAATTAGCATAATTGCGCTTTGCGTAATTTGAGGAAGTGCATTTGTGAATCCTTCAATAAGAGAATTGATAATTGTAACTGCTCCGCCGACAATTTTATCAGCATTATCTACAATTCCCTCGAGAAAAGTAGAAATTGCTTGCAGACCAATATCAACCAACATTGGTATATGAATTACAAGAGACGATGCAAAAAATGAAATTACTTCAAATGCCTTTGATGTAATTTGCGGAAGCGAAATAATGATGCCCTGTACAAGATTCCCTATAATACTCACGCCTGTTTGAATAATAGCAGGAATTGCCTGTTCGATTCCATTCATTATGGAAGTGACAATCTGCACGCCTGCGCCTAATAGGGAAGGAATAACGACTGATAAGCTCGAAATAAGATGGCTCACAATATCAGCAGCTGCTTGAGCGATTCCTGGTAGTGCCTGGACGATACCGGAAATCAGCATCGAAATAATATTTGCGCCGGATTCAAGCATTATAGAAAAATTTTGTGCAACTGCGTCGATATATGCATGTATGATTTCCAGTGCGCTGTCTCCAATTGCAGGAATAGCCTGCGCTACACCCTGAACAAACGATTCCACAACGCCCATGCCAGAAGAAAGCAGCATAGGGAACCCAAGAAAAATAGATTGTGCAAGATTAGAAATCATCTCCGCCCCTGTTTCCAGTATTTGCGGAAGGTTTTGACGAAGATTATAGGCAAACAGCGTCATAACAGCAGAAGCTTTTGCAAAAAGATTTGGTGCACCACTTGTAATGCCTTGAATCAACATTTGAATCAGCTGACCGCCAACATCAATTATTGCTGAAAAACTTGTGGAAAGCGGTTTGATAATTGATGCGATAATCTGTGGAACTGCTTTAGCAATCTGCGGAAGCGAGTAAATAATCCCATTGAATAAACTCGTTATTAGTTCAGCACCAGCGCCCAACATTGCTGGCAGTGCACTTGAAATCAACTCGGATATTTGGCTAACCAGCACAGGTGATGCTTTCTGAATTGCTTTGCCCAGTCCTGACAGTATTTGTGTTATGCGGGGGATGATATTGTCTGCGGCTGTGCTTGCGCTTTCTATAAGGTTTTGTATAAGAACATCTAAATTCGCGTTTTCGTCTGCAATTCCAGTAATCAGATTGAACCATGCGGCTTTCGTGGCATTTACACTGCCCTGTATCGTAACCGACGCCTCTTTTGCAGTCGTCCCAGTAATTCCAAGCTCAGTTTGAATTACATGAATCGCTTCTACAATGTCCGCAAAGGATGCGATATCGTATTTTATGCCGGATAGGCGTTCAGCATCAGCTAGCAGACGCTCCATCTCCTCTTTTGTGCCACCATAGCCGAGTTTGAGGTTATCCAACATGGTATAATTTTGTTTTGCAAAGCCTTGATACGCATCCTGGATGGAACCCATAGCAGTACCCATCTTATTCGCGTTGTCTGCCATATCCGTGACAGCAAGATCGGCCAGCTCTGCTGCACGTTGCAAACTTTCATTCGTTGTAACGCTGTGATTGTTTGCTGCCTCCGCCTCAGCAAGCGCTTCCTTATTATGCGCTTTCATTGCTTTCAACTGATCCTCATTGGATCGCTTAAGCGCGGTTAATTCTGCCGCTTTCTGCTCTTGTAAAATATCAATACTCGCAGATTTGTTTTTTCGGGCAACGGCTATTCTGTCATCCCAAGCTCTTTTTACCTCGTTATACTGGTCTTGCAATGCACGTTTTGCGGCGGTATGCTCATCATCAAGCGCGTTTTTCAATTCTTCAAGGTTTTGCTGCGCTCCTCTTCCGGTACTTTGTATCAAGCTTGCGGAAAATCCGGTCACGGTTTCCATATATTCATTTGCAGATAAACCGGCTGTTCTAAATGCGCTGTTTGCGTAGTTCATGATAGTTCCTGCGCTATCCTTAAACAGCGTTTCCACGCCCCCGATCAACTGCTCGTAATTGCCATACGCATCCAAAGATTGCTTTGCAAGAAGTCCTACGCCCGAACTCGCCGCACCGACCGCAATGGCTACATCTTTCATAGCCGTTCCAGCAACGCTGCCGAGTTTCCCTAACGCGCTCTTAAA
The DNA here is from genome assembly GCA_947575935.1 of uncultured Butyricicoccus sp. Classification (GTDB taxonomy): domain Bacteria; phylum Bacillota; class Clostridia; order Oscillospirales; family Butyricicoccaceae; genus QXXE01. The sequence goes on from CANPPM010000311.1 coordinate 3,200, forward strand.
TTTTTCTACGTTTCCCTCAATGTCAATAATGACGGAGCCGTCTGATTGTGCCATTGCATCGCCACCTCATGCATCAGGATTGATTATGATTTTTCATTCACTTCCTTGAAACGGTCTGCAACATATTTTTTGATTGCCGTATCGCGTTCCAGCAGAGAGAGTTTGTGATCGATTG
>CANPPM010000312.1 GCA_947575935.1 uncultured Butyricicoccus sp.
ATACGAGATGGCCTCATGTGACTGGAGTTCAGACGTGTGCTCTTCCGATCTCGCCCTTTTGTCCGAGCCGTCCGCCGTCATTTCTTGCAGTGACGTCCCTGACAGCGCATGGTATACCCAGCCAACGCATGCGCTGGGCTCACTCGCAGCCGCACCGGCAGAGATATCCGATTTTCATCCAGAAGAGCCGCTAAGCCGTGCTGAATTTGCCCGCTGCCTCTCTTTCTTCTCCCCACTGCGCACCGATGCAGAGCCCTTTCCAGACGTACCGGAAACACATCCGGACGCCCCAGCGATCTTGTCCGCCCGGGCATATGGCTGGATACAAGGGGATGACAACGGATGCTTCCGGCCCGAAGATTCGGTTACCCGCGCAGAGGCCGTGGTTATGCTCAACCGGGCCCTTGGACGGACGCCCGACCAGAACTACATAGACCGCACAAAACCAGCCTTTTACCGGGATGTGACGCCTGCAAACTGGTACTATTATGAGATCATAGAGGCCTCGGTTCCGCATACGCACCGCACGGTTGAAGGCGCAGAGCAATGGACGGCCTGCACCGCACCGGATCCCCCTCCAGAAGGCGGCTTTTACCTAATCGACGGACAATTATATTGCTATGACCAAGAAATGCAGGATATCCTTCGGAATGAATCGTCTGAACTGCTGTCCTTTAACGCTTCTGGACAATGTACCGCACGCACCCCCTACCTCAACAAGATCGCACGGGAACTTGCAGCCGCTCATGAAGCGCCCAGACTGACACGCACTGAAATGGAACAGCTGTTATCCGCGTCAGAAGAACCGTGGAATCTGCTTCTGGTCAACGGCACGCACCCGCTGCCAGAACACTTTTCCGTACCCGAACTGGCCGAGCTTGACAACGGTTATAAAATTGACAGCCGTGTGCTGCCTGCGCTGCAGCATATGCTTGATGACACCCGCGCGGCAGGTTATCAGCCGTTGGTCTGCTCTGCCTACCGAACATGGGACAAGCAGTCCTCTCTCCATCAAAAAAAGATCCGCTATTATCTGCAACAAGGCCGCTCGAGAGAAGCTGCCGCCGAGGCGGCAGCGTTCTGGGTTGCCCGTCCCGGTACCAGCGAACACCAGGCCGGTCTTGCCGCCGATATCGTGGACAACGCCTATCCGCTGCTCAACAAATCGCAGGAAAACCGTCCTGTGCAAAAATGGCTGATGGAGCACTGTGCGGAATATGGGTTTATCCTGCGTTACCCGACTGAAAAAAGCGCCCTGACCGGCGTTGGATATGAGCCATGGCACTACCGCTATGTTGGAACGGAAGCCGCGCATGAAATCATGTCGCGCGGACTCTGTCTGGAAGAATATTTGTGTGAAACAGGGATGTCCTAGCCCGCCTGCGGCTATGGCATCCCTGTCTCTGCTTCTCACAACAATTGCTTTATGTGGCAAACGGATTCTGTTCGCCCCCTTTGCTCCTACAGCTGCACGGTCTCTAGCCTCCCGCAAGCGGCTGCCACAGCGTACGCCGGTAGTTTCACCCCAAAGGCAGTCCGTCTACCCATGTCTCAACTTCAGAGGAGGAGGCGTCGCCGCCAAATCGCCTGCCTTCCAGCCAGGCTGCAGCACTGGCAAAAGGATGCAGGTTTTCTGCGCTGGTTCCAATGCCGCTGCTGGCGGAGGTGCAAAATGGGACTATCGTTTTACCACTGAAATCATAACTCTCGAGAAATGTGTTGATGATTTTCGGGGCCTGTCCCCACCAGATAGGATATCCCAGGTAAATCACATCGTATTGTGCCATGTTTTCCACATTGCCAGCAATCGCCGGGCGGGCATCCGGATCATTCATCTCCTGGCTGGCACGGCTGGAAGCGTTGTCATAGTCCAGATCCGCAGACGTATAGGGCTGTTCCGGCATGATCTCATAACAGTCTGCATGCAGTACGGCGGTCAGGTGGTTTGCAATATTTTCCGTATGGTTCGTCGCAGAAAAGTAAGCGACCAAAACGCGGTCTCCTGCAACAGATTCCGGCTGTGGCGCAGGGGACGGCGCCGCGGCATTTACACGGTTCTGCATACGGTCAAGATTCATCAGCGCATCGGCAACCTCCGCACGGACCGCATTGCGTTTCGGCGCAAATATACTGCCGGCTGCAGCCGCCACAATGCTGTTTGCGCTTGACCAATCTACTGCGGCGGAAGCGTACCCCGCAATTTCCGCCTGATCGTGATAGCTGTTGACGGCGCTGCTGGACGGACTTCCCGCATAACGCCAGAGAATCGCCGTCATTTGTTCACGAGAAACCGGATCCTCCGGCCCGAAAAGGCGGTTTCCGTAACCACTGATAAATCCTGCCTGAGAAGCCCACAGGACGGCGCTGCTGTACCAGCCTCCGTCGGCAGTATCGGCAAAAGCATCCGTCCCGCTTACAGCCGGGCTCCCAGCCAATCGGTAAAGCACCGCCGCCAGCTGCGCCCGTGTCAGTTCACTTTCCGGGGCAAACCGGTCCTCACTGATACCAGATATCAACCCGTGATCCCGGCAATAAACGACCGCTTCGGCATACCATGCATCTGCGCTTACATCTGCAAAGCCAGTGCCATCCACAGCCGCAAACGCCAGAATGCCGGTGGCCAACAGCAGAAATACCACAACCAATCCACCCAATTGCTTCAAAAGTTTCATCTTGAGATCTCCTTTTTGTAAATTTCACTCTACAAGGGCAAGCCTATGCCGCTGCTCACAACATGCCTCATCTGCGCGGACAGCAAGGGCAGCCACATGATAGCCATACGCAGCCGCTCCATGTCCTGACCGCCATACGGCCTCCCGATTTTTGGGCGCAGCCGGCAGCCCTCATACGAACGGCGAATAGCAGCTCCGCTTCCCCCTGCATCGGTCTGCATATCTCATCCCCGCCTATCAGAACCTGCCCTTTTGCGTTGATATCTACATTATAAAAGAAGATTTTAAATCTGTCTAATACCTATCCTGAATAGTCTCTTACGCCTAAAACACATGCTATCTCCACGCTCGAAATAGCGCCGCTCCAACAGAAGCTGCCCAACGTCTGTTTTACAGCCGTGTCTACTTCCCTCTTCCGCAATCGTCAACAAATACCATACACGATGCACATGCCGCTTTCTATGCAGCGCGACCGCAATGCGATTTTCAGCAGAGATTGGAAGCCCGAAAAACAAAATGTCTGTCAGTCCACATCATACAAAAATGCGCCCCGCTTCGTCCTGTGAGCTTCACAGGATGAAGCGGGGCCTTTCTGTTGATCCTGCAGCTTTAGGATCCGTTCACAGAATCCTAAAGATACGTCATGCGGTTAGGCGCCGTGTGTCACATGGAAATATGTACAATGG
>CANPPM010000313.1 GCA_947575935.1 uncultured Butyricicoccus sp.
GTGACAGGCTGTGGTCGGTCTCGCTGAGCAGAAAGCGGCTCTCTTGGATTCGCCGGGTAATTAGGTAGCTGATGGGGGAAATATCGAACGCCCGCCGGAACGTGTGCGAAAGATAGTATTTATTAATGTGTGCCAACGCCGCCAGTTGATCCAATGTCAGGTTTTCTTTAAAATGGTTGTCGATGTACCGCCGCACCAGATCACATTCCCGTGTCGGCCGGACTGCGGCGGCTGTGTAGGATAGGGAGAAGTCTTCGCGCCGCTGCAGCCGCATCAGGATGATCTCAAGCAGGCTGCGGCAGATTTGGTCACAGCCTGCTTTTCCCTCACGGCTTTCCTGCACAAGCAGGCGCAGGCAGCTGTTGATACCGTCGCTGCCTGCGGGTAGGTGCAGCAGCAGGCAGCCGCTTCGGCCGGACGGGATATCAAGCTGCGCAATGCCCAGCACAACATATTCCATCGGACTTCCGTCTTGGCTGGTTTCGGTGTGCGGGACGCCAGCGCTGACGGCTACAAGGTCACCGGCTTCTACCGGGAAACGTTCCTGCCGCACTTGGAAATTACCATGTCCGCCGGTGATGAAAAACAGCTCGGCGCAAGTGTGGGTATGGAGGGCTGAGTTCCACTCTTCGCTATATTGGGCGCTGGTAATATAGAGCAGCCGCGCCCGTGCGCCAGCCGGCGGCTCATCGGGCAGGATATATTGATGGGTGCTCATCGTGCCGCGCCCCTTTCGCAAGATTACAACAATCTAATTGCAGAAATTCCTGTTATCATTATAAAGTAAGATGGGCAATTGTGCAACTTCTAAAAAACTATTTGCAGCAATTTCGTGTTTTTGTGACTCTTTTCAGCAAAAATTTGTAAAAAATGACTAAAAAATGTTGAAAATATGCAAAACCGAAGGGAGATTTTGTGCTATTTTACTACAAAATGTCAAAAACAGCAAGATTTATAAAAAGGAAAGCAACAATCGGATTGCCTTCCCGAAAAAGAGGTGTATACTTATCTTATAAGGAGCGGGGTGTTTCCCCGCAATGCAATTGATGGTTCATGATTGGAGGAAGATCGAGAAGATGAAAAGATTGTTAAGCATGACCCTTGCATTCTTGATGCTGCTTTCCCTGTTGGCTGGCTGCGGCGGCGCGCCACAGCCCTCGAACGAGCCTGCGAATACGCCAGATGCGGGCGCGGCCGACGCTCCGGACAGCGCAGACGCCCCGGCGGCGCAGTCCATCCAGGTTGCGGCGCTCGCTTCAGGCTATATGGAAGCTTATCCGGACATGTGGAAAGAGGTCTGTGAGGCATTTACCGCAGAGACTGGCATTCAGGTCGACCTAATCACCGACAAGGGTCTGGAAAGCGTTATTGGCCCCTCTATGCAGGGCGGCGACTATCCGGATGTCATTCATCTGGCCACCGGCCGTGAGGCGGGACTGACCGAGCAGTTTATCAAGGACAACAACATTGCTGAAATTACCGATGTGCTGTCTATGACCGTGCCTGGGGAAAGCGCCAAGGTTGGCGATAAGATCGCGGGCGGCTTTACCGACACTTCGCTGACCAACCCGTATGGCGACGGCAAGACCTACCTTGCCCCGATGTTCTATTCCCCCTGCGGATTGTTCTACAATGCCGGCCTGTTCCAGGCGAAAGGATGGGAAGTGCCCAAGACTTGGGATGAGATGTGGGCGCTTGGCGATAAGGCAAAGGCGGAGGATATTTACCTCTTTACCTATCCGACCACCGGTTATTTTGATGCGTTCTTGTATGCGTTGATGTATTCGGTCGGCGGCCCCGAGTTCTTTGAGGCGGCTACGCATTATGAAGAAGGGATCTGGGACTCCCAGGAGGCGCAGACCTGTTTTGAGATCATCGCCAAGCTGGCGTCTTACACCAATCCGGTGACGCCCGCGCAGGCCAACGACCAGGATTTCACCCAGAATCAGCAGCTGGTGCTTGACAACAAGGCGCTGTTTATGCCGAACGGCACTTGGATCGTCGGCGAAATGGCAGAGGCGCCCCGCGCGGATGGCTTCGAGTGGGGGATGACTGCCCTGCCTGCAGTCAGCGATGGCGGCGACAGCTACAGCTATACCTGGTTTGAACAGGCGTGGATTCCGGCAGGCGCAGCCAATATTGACGCGGCCAAGCAGTTTGTTGCATTCTTGTACAGCGATAAGGCATGTGAGATTTTCGCTAAGGGCGGCGCGATTCAGCCTGTATTGGGCATCGCTGACAGCCTGGAGGGCGATAACCAGATGTTCTATGCAATCTATGACAATGGTGCAAAGGCAGCGATGGGCAACTTTGCGGCCTACAGTTCGGTTGCCGGCCTTCGTACTGTCCGTGAGGTCTTCTTGGATCCGGTGAACGGCCTTGTCAGCGGTACGGTTACGGCTGATCAGTGGATCAGCGATATCAAGGCGGCCAGCGACCAGATGCGGGCCAACCTGATGGAATAACCGCATAAGATCGGAATCGTCTGTAAGGTAGGCGGCGGTGGGTAGGTCCTACTCACCGCCGCCCTTTATTCATCAGAGAGAAAGGAGAACCCCCTATGCGCCCAAACAAAGGCCGCAGCCGATTTATTTTCATTTGCGTTGCGCCGGCCACCCTCCTGTTTTTGATCTTCATGGTGCTGCCGACATTAAATGTCTTTCGCATGTCCCTGTTTGAACGCGGCGCGTATTCACCGACTGAGACCTTCGTCGGGCTGCAGAATTTCAAAACCTTGTTCAGGGACGCCAAGTTTATTTCTTCCATGCAGAATACCATTTTGCTGATCGTTGTGGTGACCCTGATTACGTTCTTTTTTGCGCTGCTTTTTGCGGGGATCCTGACACGGGAAAAGATTCGCGGCCAGGACTTTTTCCGAGTGGTTTTTTATATCCCGAATATCCTTTCGGTGGTCGTGATCGCGGGCATTTTTTCCGCTATTTACAAGCCCGAGAATGGCATGCTGAATAGTATTCTTTCGCTGCTGTCCGGACAAAGCATCATGATCCTATGGAAGGATCAGCCCATGGTTGTTATCAGTATCATCATTGCCATGGTTTGGCAGGCGATTGGCTATTATATGGTCATGTACATGGCCTCTATGTCAGCCGTGCCTGAAAGCCTCTATGAAAGTGCCGACCTGGACGGCGCGGGGCGGGTCACGCAGTTTTTTCAGATAACACTGCCGCTGATTTGGACCAATATCCGTACGACCCTGACCTTTTTCATTATTTCCACAATTAATATGGCGTTTCTGTTTGTCAAAGCGATGGTGGCCAAGGGGATGGCCGACGTCGGTCTCAGCTTTATGTATAATCAGAA
>CANPPM010000314.1 GCA_947575935.1 uncultured Butyricicoccus sp.
GGAATAATCGAGAAAAATCCCGCGACCAATTTGATGGCAGAGAAAGCGGAACACAAGCTCCCGCAGATTTTGACCGGAAAAGAAGTGGAGCTCTTGCTGGAGCAGCCCCAGTGTGTGGATATGAAGGGCTACCGGGACAAGGCCATGTTGGAGGTGCTTTACGCGACCGGGATCCGCGTCAGTGAACTGATCGCGTTGAATGTGGACGATGTGAATCTGTCTGCCGGCATTCTGCGGTGTAAAAGCAAGGGAAAGGAGCGGTATATCCCGATTTATCCCGCCGCGGTACGGGCTTTGACCGAATACATCGATTTTATCAGAGACCAAATGATCGCGTCCCCGCAGGAACAGGCTTTGTTTGTCAACGTCAATGGCGAGCGCATGAGCCGTCAGGGCTTTTGGAAACTCATCAAGACTTATCAACAGCGGGCCGGGATCGAAAAGGACATCACACCCCATACATTGCGCCACAGCTTCGCCGCGCATCTGCTGGAAAACGGCGCGGACCTGCGGTCTATCCAGGAAATGCTCGGACATTCGGATATTTCTACCACGCAGGTCTATTCTCAGGTAGTCAAGCGGCAGCTGAAGGATGTGTATAACAAAGCGCACCCAAGGGCGTAACAACAATGCATAAGAGGGTAATGCGGTGAACGATCTGATTAAAATTTATATGATGCTTTATATTATCCCATTTCTGATTGGGTTTGCTGTTCGTTTTTTGGTCGCCGCATAAAAAGAGGATATTTCATCACGATAGGGATTATCGTCTTGGCTGTTATAGCATGGGCGATTTTATATGCAGTTCCATCTCATGGCGACCAACTGCATGGTTTCATTGCGCACATGGCAACCAGCGCAGCCGTTGGAGCTGTCTTGTCCGGCTTGATAGCGAGACCGAAACGAATCAAATAAGCTTCAATGATCGGGCAGTTATCCGAAACGGATGGCCGCCCGATTCAATATTTTAGGGGATCAGACCCAGGACGTACAAAAGTTAACAGGGCCGATACGTTTCTTATATTGCGATTTTTTCAGAATTATGGTATGCTGTCAAAATAGGATGTGATAGTTTTGAGAATCCTTGGGATCGACCCGGGTGTGGCCATCGTAGGTTTCGGCATCGTGGATACAGACCGCGCGGGGCCGCGTCTTGTCAAATGCGGCGTGGTCACAACGCCCGCACATACACCGCTGTCAGCCCGGCTGAACAGTATCTATCTGGACCTTATGGAGTTGCTCGATACGTTCAAGCCCGATGCGGTCGCCATCGAGGAATTGTTCTTCAATACGAACATCACCACCGGTATCGCGGTTGCCCACGCCAGGGGGATTATCCTGTTGGCGTGCTATCAATCGGCAGTCCCAGTATTTGAATACACGCCGTCTCAAGTCAAACAGGCTGTGGTGGGCTACGGCAAGGCAAAAAAGACGCAGGTCATGGATATGGTCAAGCGCATTCTCCGGCTTCAGGACGTGCCAAAGCCTGACGACGCGGCAGACGCTGTGGCGATCGCCCTGTGTCACGCCCGCAGCCGCACATCTCTATTGTCACAGAAAGGCGAAAACGATATATGTTCAACTATATAAACGGTACGGTAAGCGAGGTAGAACCCAATTTTGCGGTCATTGAGTGCGCCGGCGTGGGATTCGGTGTAAATGTATCGCTGTACACATTGGGCGATTTGAAACTGGGTGAACGAGCGAAGCTGTATGTGTACGAATCCATCCGGGAAGACGCGTTTGAACTGTTTGGCTTTGCGACGAAAGCGGAAAAACGCTGCTTTGAACTGCTGGTTGGTGTCTCGGGCGTAGGCCCGAAAGCGGCGTTGGCGATTTTGTCCACGACCACGCCGGATGGCTTAGTCGCCGCGATTCTCAACGGGAACGAAAAAGCGGTCACCGCCGCGCCGGGCGTTGGTAAAAAGCTGGCCCAGCGGGTACTGCTGGAATTAAAAGACAAAATTGGAAACATAGACGGAGTGGACGTGACTGCCACTGCTGGAATTCCTGCTTCCATGCTGTCAGGCGCGGATAAAAACCTGGCAGACGCCAGCGCAGGCTTGATTGTCCTGGGCTATTCCCAGGCGGAGATTAATGCCGCTCTACGCGGTGTCGATACCAGCGAAATGACATCAGAAGAAATTATCAAAGTTGTGCTGCGCAATATGTTGAAGTAAGGGAGGGGAGCATATGAGCATTTCCTTTTCAGAGGATGCCAACGATCAGTTGATCACGACCTCCAGGGTTCTGGAAGAGGATGCAAACGAGGGGTCTTTGCGGCCTCATACCCTGCGGGAATATATTGGGCAGGAAAAGGCAAAGGGGAACCTGGAAGTCTTTATAAAGGCAGCGCAAATGCGTCATGAATCCTTGGACCATGTACTGCTCCATGGGCCTCCGGGCTTGGGAAAAACGACGCTGGCGGCCATTATCGCCAATGAGATGGGCGTCAATATGCGCATCACCTCCGGGCCGGCCATCGAAAAAGCCGGTGATCTGGTAGCCATGCTCACCAATCTGAACGAAGGGGACATCCTGTTTGTGGACGAGATCCACCGGCTGAACCGGGCTTACGAGGAGATCCTCTATCCGGCCATGGAAGATTATGCCATTGACATCATCCTGGGCAAAGGCCCATCGGCGAACTCGTTGCACTTGGAACTGCCGCATTTCACCCTGATCGGTGCGACAACGCGGTCTGGTCAATTGACCGCGCCCTTGCGGGACCGTTTCGGCGTTACGCTGCGGCTGGAACTGTATACAGCCGAAGAATTGCAAAGGATCGTTACCCGCAGTGCGGGGATCCTCGGCGTAAACATCACCCCGGAAGGGGCTTGTGAGATTGCCTCCCGTTCCCGCGGCACGCCCCGGGTTGCAAACCGTATGCTCCGCCGCGTCAGAGATTTTGCCCAGGTACGGGCGGGCGGAAATATTACCAAAGATGTGGCCAATGAAGCGCTTTTGAGCCTGGAGGTCGACCATTTGGGCTTTGACGCGCTGGACCGGAGAATGCTCCGTGCCATTATTGAGTTTTACGGCGGCGGCCCGGTCGGGCTGGATACGCTTGCAGCGACGATCAATGAAGAGGCAGTCACGCTGGAAGATGTGTATGAACCATACCTGCTGCAGCAGGGCTTTTTAACCCGTACCCCCAGAGGACGCTGTGTTACCGCAAAGGCTTACGAGCATTTGGGAATCCCGTTCCATGGGGTGGAGCAGCTCCATTTTTGAGCTAAACTCCGGTGATATAGGAAAAATTTATTTAAAATACCAGAGGCGTACGATTGTACGTCAAAAGATTTTTAAA
>CANPPM010000315.1 GCA_947575935.1 uncultured Butyricicoccus sp.
AGAAGACCACAATAGGCGGATTTTGTCAATATGTATTCAAAAAAATTTGTAGGAAACTTTCGACTTTATACTGAAGCTGTTCCAAGCTTCCGTCATTTTCAATGACTGCATCATAATGATATGCTTCGACACAGTCATCCGAACGGTTTCCGAGTGGTGTATTGCTAACGCCTGTCCGGCGGATGAGCAGGGTATGGCAGATTGGTCCAAGTGCTCGTTTTAGCCGTTCGATCTCTTCTGGTTCACGTACATGGATAAATAACAAGCGCTCTTCTCCCGCTAGGAAAGCCTGTGCCTGCTGCAGGCAATATTGATGCGATAAGTCGTTATATTCCGTAAATACTTCTTTCAGACGGGACAGCAGCCGTCTCGATTCCCTATTTTTGATACCGTCCCAACCTGCAAAACGGGCAATCTCAACAATCGGCGTAATAGAGGAGACGCTTCGGACCGGACAAACAGCAGCAGCCATTTCACATACGGTATCCTTTCCGGCGCCGCCGGTTCCATTAATGATTAAAATTGATTTCTTCATCTGTCCATCCTCCTTGCCCAATCTTCAGGATTCTTCGCTGCGTTTGCCTCCGGATAGAAATAAAGTGATTCTCGGGCGGTATTTGTATAAATACTGCCCGAGAATTCTGCGTAATTTAGAAGGTATTCACAGCACGCTACTATGTATCCGGATGCTTTTGAATATTATCGAATAAAATTAGTAAATGTCCGCTTATGGGTTTCCGGCGGGTCAATAGTCCCCTTGGCGGCATCGATGACTCGAAGGATCCAAGCCATATTGCGCGCCAATTTGCCGGCCACTTCCATACCCTCCGTATCATCTTGTACTTCTCCTGGATCAGCGCCGTGCACCACGCCCCAGTAATCTGAAGTAGCAATCACCATTTCCATGGCGTCCATGACGCCAAGCAACTGCTGATAAGTCTCCATGCCGCCGGAACGCCGCAGCGTGCAGAGCGCAGCGCCGACTTTATGGTGCAGCTGGTTATCCCCACAGCCTGCCGCAAGAAACAGACGGTCGAGTACACACTTCATGCCGCCTGCGATACCACCATGGTAGACAGGCGAAGCCAAAACAATACCGTCTGCCTCTATGCATTTGGCAATGATTTCGTTTACGCCGTCATCCTTCTGCACACAGCGCAGCGTACCCTGGTCCAGACAATGATAGCATGCCATGCAGGGATGTACCTTTGCCCCTGGCTGCACCACCTCGAAATCAATGCCTGCTTGCGCAAATTCCTTTGCCATAGCATCCAGGCACTGGGCTGTGTTGCCTCCCTTTCGTGGGCTTCCGTTGATTGCTACAACTTTCATTTTTCTAATCTCCTTTGCTTTCATCATGATGATTGCCCGTCCAGATATTTTTGGGCCGGCTTGTGGATAGAAAACTATGGATTTCCGCATGAAAGCATCTATAGATCATTGCCGATCTCTCCAATGACGGAAAATACAACCGCTGTTTTTAAACGTGTATTTATCTGCGATCATAGGAAATCATTTTGCCGGTCTGCTTTAGGTAACGCATTACCATTAAAATATGGTTAACCAGCGCACCAAGAAGTATTACGATACTGGTCAGATAGAGCCACAGCATTAACACAATGATTGCGCCCAATGAACCGTATAGTACAGAATAATTGCCCAGATTATCAACATAAAAAGAAAAAATCAGCGAGATCAGCAGCCAAAGGGTCAATGAAAATAATGCCCCCGGCGCAGCTTCCCGCCATTTCAGCCGTACATTGGGTACCACTCGATTAAACAGCAGCAGAAATAAGAAAATAAATGCAATCATCAGCGGATAACCGGTATTATGGATGCTGCCTGCAAGCTCATAAGAAAAGAAGGGGAGCCATTCAGGTAATCGCCACAGCAGGGTACGGCCAATGACTACAGCCACGAGACATCCGATCATAGAGAGCAAAAAGCCCACAGTGAACAGCACAGACAGTGCAAACTCCCGCACTGGTCCACGCCGCACTTCGACCCTAAAAATGCGGTTGACCGTTCGCATCAGCGAACGGATTACACGAGACAGGAAGTATAGGGTCAGTGCAATACCGATAATCATTGGGCTGGCAGCTGGAATGCTTGCAACGTATTCAAAATACTGCGTAATCAGTGCACGGAGGGTCTGCGGCATTAGCTCCAGCACTGGAGAAAGCCCCTGTACCGATACATGAAAAGCCGATAGCAGCGAATTGAGAAAGATTACCAACGGGAAAAGGGAGAACAGGAGAAAATACGATAATTCTGCCGCCGACTGTGTGATATTATCACCAAAATAGCGTTGTATTAGCTGCCTAACGAAAAATGAAGCTCTTTTCCGCGCGTTCAAAACCGGCTCTCGCCCCTTCCTTGATCGTTAGCATCTGTTTGAAAGTATCGGCGCGCGTGATTGGCGGCGCAACACGATTTTCGACAGGAATCCAAGTGGGTTTCAAGAGAAATCAGCAATGCTCCCGCAGAAAAATACTTTGAGGCGGCTTTTGATGAGTTTCAAACAGACGCTGATGATCCTGCCATCTGTGGTTATTATACCAAATTTTATTAAAAAAGCAAGTGTTTTTTCTACATAATCGGAAAAACAATTGTCTGTAAACGAAAAAGCAGTCGCTTTCAGCGGCCCAAAATTGTATAGATCGCATATGCGACGCCATCCTCGGCATTGCTTTTGGTTGTGAAGCGGCATAGTTGTTTGATATCTGCACGGGCATTTTCCATTGCAACCGGCATCCCTACAGCAAGCAGCATTTCGCGGTCGTTTTCGCTGTCACCGATAGCGGCAGCGCGCGCCAGCGTCGTTCCGAAATGGCTGCACAGGTCGCTGAGGGCGCGCCCTTTATCGGCATGCGGCGCGATGATCTCTATGTTATCCTCGGCTGAGCTCATGAGCCGGATCCCTTCGACCGGGGCAAGCTGGGCGCGTACAAGATCTAGCTGCTGCGGATTCCGGGAGCGGGTAAATACTTTATCCGCTGCGATATGCTGCTGTGCAATGGTTTCTGCTACCGAGGGCACGACTGTTTTTACAGCAAGATAACCCTCGTTTGATTTATATTGGGAAAACATCATTTCATCATAGGGTGTCATATAGAGCCGGGTCCCGACATAGACCATCGTTGACAGGCCGAACCGCTCGCATGCGGCTGCGGCCCGGCATGCGGACTCCCACTGCATGGAAGTGCGGCTGAGACAGACCCCCTTTGAAGCTGAGGAGATTGCAGCCCCGCCCGAGGTAACCATCTCGTCATCCGTACCCAGAAGCTGTGCGAATTCTGCTGCC
>CANPPM010000316.1 GCA_947575935.1 uncultured Butyricicoccus sp.
ATGTGGAAATCAGTTTTTCCGAGCTTGAGCTGCCGGGGGTGGAAGAAGACTGTGTTTTTAAAATCAGTTATTCGGAGCTTGCAGATGTGCTGGAGGAATGGGCGATTCCAGGATAATGTATGATTTGCGGCGTACTGAAAAACAGGATTTGGCGAGGCCGGGCAGACCATTCATGGTCTGTCCGGTTTTGGCGTATCGGGGAAGCGCTTTTGCATGGGGCTGCATATGGCGGATGCTGCTGCAGCGAGGCCTAAATACACGATAGCGAGGAGGGCTGCGCAGGTGCTGGTTCTGCATCAGGCTGTTGCTTGTACGGGCTGACGCAGATTGCGTTGAAACGGCTGTAGAGAGAGCAGCCGCGTGGAGGCGGGGGACAACGGCGGAGTTGGCAGGAACTTTTGATGATTTTGTGATAAATTTTTGAAATTTTTGCTTGTCAGCACTGCAAAAGTATTATAAAATAGATTTAAGCACAGACTGATTATATGGCCGCAGGTTTTGCGGCAACTGAGGAGGGTCCATTATGACAATCAAGACCGATCTTGGATATATTGAAATCACAAACGAGGTGATCGCAGGAATCGCAGGCTATGCGGCTTCGTCCTGTTTTGGTGTGAAGGGGATGACCATTCGCTCGGTGTCGGACGGATTAGCGCATTTGTTGCGGCGGGAATCGCTTAGCCGCGGCGTGCGGATTACCGAGGATACCGAGGGTGGGATCAATATTGATCTGCATATTGCGGTGGAGCATGGTATTAACATCGCTTCGGTATGCCATTCCATCATCAATGAAGTGCGTTACCATGTAGAGCGGCTGACCAGTATCGATGTGCATAATATTGACATTTATGTCGAAAGCATCAAGGTCGATTAATTATCAAAACAGGCCTTAGGGCTTTACGAGGAGATTTAACGATATGAATATGATCACCGGATCACTGTTTCAGGCGATGGTTATCGAGGGCGCCCTCGCGATTGCGGAAAAGAAGGAGCAGGCAAATGAACTGAATGTTTTTCCTGTTCCGGACGGCGATACAGGGACGAATATGTCCCTGACTATGGCTTCTGCCATGGAGGAAATGGGCAAGCTGCATGAGCCTACGTTGGCACAGGCGGCGGACAAGACGGCCTCCGCACTGCTGCGCGGGGCGCGCGGCAACTCAGGCGTCATCTTGTCGCTGCTGTTCCGAGGCATGGCGAAAAAGCTGCGGGAGCTGCCGGAAGCCGGTGGGCGTGAATTTGCGGTTGCCCTGCGTGAGGGTGTCGATACTGCGTACAAGGCGGTTATGAAACCTGCGGAAGGTACTATCCTGACGGTTTCCCGGGTTGCAGCCCAGCATGCGCTTGAGCTCTGCCAGGCAGATTCTGCGCTGTCGGTTGCGGATGTATTCCGCGCTGTAATTGAGCGTGGAGAAAGCGCGCTGGCCGAGACCACGAATCAAAACCCGGTTTTGGCAAAGGCGGGCGTGGTAGATGCGGGCGGCTTCGGCTTTCTGGCTATCCTTTCGGGGATGTTTGATGCGTTTCAGGGCATTCGCCGTGAGCGGACGGTTTCGGATGCGCCTGCCCGCGCGGCAGCCGATTTCAGTGCAATCAAAGATGAGGATATCACCTTTACTTACTGCACTGAATTTATTGCAGAGCGCCGTGATAAATCGAGAAATGTCAATCGGATGCGTTCGATCCTGAATGGGATTGGAGATTCTTTGGTTGTGGTTGAAGATGACGACATCATCAAAGTGCATGTGCATACGGATGCGCCCAACCGGGCTTTGGAGGAGGCGCTGAAGTTCGGCCCGCTGCTGACCGTCAAAATTGAAAATATGCGCGAGCAGCATACGGCAAAGGTGGTCGAGGGTACGGCTGACGCTGCGCGTGAGCGGGTCATTGCTGCGCCGGAGAAAAAATTTGGTTTTGTAGCGGTGGCTGCCGGGGACGGGTTGGAAAGCGTGTTTGCCGACCTTGGCGTTGATCAGCTCGTGCGTGGCGGACAGACGATGAATCCATCGACTGACGACCTGCTGCACGCGGTGGATGCGGTACCGGCGGAAGTGGTCTTTGTTCTGCCCAATAATAAAAATATTATTATGGCGGCGGAGCAGGCCGTGTCGCTCTCTGAAAAGCAGGTGATCGTACTGCCAACCAAGAATATTCCCCAAGGCATGACTGCGATGCTTGCCTTTGATGACAGTGCGGGAACGGAGGAGAACCGCGGCGCAATGATTGAGGCAATTGGCGGCGTGCGTGCAGGACAGGTCACTTATGCCGCGCGGAATTCCGAATTTGACGGCAAAAAGATAAAGGAAGGCGAGTTCCTCGCTCTCTGTGAGGGTAGGCTTACCGCGAATAGCAGGCGTCAGAGCGATGTCATGAAAAAGCTGGCCCGGGAAATGGTCAAGCCTGACAGCGCGTTTGCCACCATTATTTTTGGCGAAGGCGTCAGTGAGGAGGAAGCTGCTAAGGCGGAGGAGATTTTCCGGAAGGAAAACCGTGATCTGGAGATCACGGTGATTGACGGCGGGCAGCCGGTGTATTATTATTTGGTATCTGTAGAATGAATTAGGGAGGGGCGGCAGCAGCCGCCCCTTCGTATGGGAGTCACAATGTCAGTATTCGATATTTTTGCAAAATTGGAGCGCGAGAAAGCGCAGAAAGAGGCGACAGCCATTCCAATTGAGTGGTTGGTGGTCGGGTTGGGAAATCCGGGGCAAAAGTACGAAAATACTCGCCATAATGCGGGATTTCGGGCTTTAGACGCTTATTGCAGGCACTCTGGACAGCGGATTGACCGCCTGAAGTTCAAGGCGCTGATTGGGGATGGCATGTTTGGAGGGCGGCGGGTATTGTTTCTCAAGCCGCAGACCTTTATGAATTTGTCAGGTGAAGCGGTACGCGATGCGGCGGCATTTTATAAAATCCCGCCCGAACGGATCGTTGTGCTGTTTGATGATGTTTCGCTTGCGGTCGGACGGCTGCGCGTGCGGGCGAAGGGGTCGGCAGGAGGGCAGAACGGGGTGAAGAGTATCATCTACCAGCTGCAGTCCGATCAGTTTCCGCGGGTTAAGATCGGCATCGGTGGGAAACCGCATCCTGCATATGATCTTGCCGATTGGGTGCTTTCCCAATTTCAGGGCGATGACCTGCAGCGGATCGACGAGGCTGCTGTGCGCGCATGGCAGGCTGCAGAGGAGATTGTGCGAAGCGGGGTAGCTGCTGCGGCGCAGCGCTTTAATGGCGCGACGTAGGGGCTGTCAAACTGTCTGGCGGAAGAGAGCGGGCCTGTCTGCGGGGACAGA
>CANPPM010000317.1 GCA_947575935.1 uncultured Butyricicoccus sp.
GACATTTCCAATCCATTCTATGCTGAGGTTGCCTTTCATATTGAAACCTATGCACGGTCGCTTGGTTACAATGTGATGTTGTGCAACAGCCTGTCAAAGCCAGAGCAGACCGCCGCCCTGTTGGAATTTTTGGTCGGCCATCAGGTGGACGGCATGATTTTGGTCAGCCCGCATGATGATGAGCGGACGCAGGTTGCCAAACAGCTGCACCTTGTGCCGACCGTTATCATTGGAGACAGTGAGCTGGCGGATAGCTCGGTCATCTGTGAGGCCAGCAGCATTCGTCTGGACAATTTTGCGGGCGGTCAGCTGGGGACGGAATATCTGCTGGGGCTTGGCCATCAGGAGATTTTTTATGTGGGTTTTCGCCCGGGCAGCATGACCCACACCCGGCGTGTCAGCGGGTATAAAGCGGCGATGAAGGCTGCGGGCTTCAAACGCCATGTCATGGACAATCATTCTGACGTTTCTTCAGCAGAGGCCGGATTCCGTTTGGGGATGGAGCTGTTTCGCAGCGGCCAGCACTGTACCGCCGTGTTTGCAGCGACGGATGCTGTTGCATTAGGGGTGATGAACGCGGCGGACGAGTGCGGTGTTTCGATCCCGGATGAGGTCTCTTTGCTGGGGTTTGATAATATTTCTTATGCGGGGTTGTCCCGAATTATGCTGACGACCATTGACCAGCGCAAGCCGCGGCTGGCAGCGGGGGCAATCGACCTGCTGACCGATGCCATTGCCCATCCTGACCGCGAGGAGGACGTGCGCCGCATTATTCGTCCTGCATTGGTTGAACGGAGCACCTGCAGGCCGCTGACACAGCGTTGAGTACCGCGTCATATCAGAGGCTTTTCTCGCCGCGCAGGAGCCGGCAGGACTATATGGGCAGGAGGAGATGGCGGCATCGGTATCAGAATAGGAGGCCTTTGGATGTTTGATTATCATATACATACCGCGTTTTCCTTTGACGCGGACACTCCGCCCGCCGGTATGCTGGACGCTGCTGAGCGGGCGGGATTGCGGGAGATTTGCTTTACCGACCATGTTGATATGGATGGCAGCGGGTTTCCGCCGGCTGATCTGGCCGCCCTTTCCCGCGCAGTATGCGCGCTGCAAGGGGGGGCGGTCCGGGTGCGTTTTGGCGCCGAGGTCAGTCTGGCCGACGAGGCGTGTGCACAGCGATCGCTGGCCAGGCTGAGCGGCCTGGAGCCGGATTTTATCATCGGTTCTGTGCACCTGCTGGAGGGGCGGGATCCCTATGAGGATAAATCGCTGTTTGATGCGCCGAAAGGGGAAATTTACCGTCGTTATCTGGAAAACATAGATCGCGCAATTCGGACCGGTTTTCCTTTCTCTGTATTGGGGCATTTCGATTATATTGCGAAGTGTGCGGTTTATTCGGATCGTTCTTTTGCGCTGTCTGACGCGCCGGAGCTGTTTGACAGGATTTTCGATTTTTTGGTCGAGCAGGGGAAAGGGATCGAGATCAATACGGCGTCCTGGCGGGAGGACGCCGCGTGGGGGCTGGATATTTTACGGCGTTATCGCGAACGCGGCGGCCAATTCGTCACCGTCGGTTCGGACGCGCATGCGCCTGAACGGGTGGGGCGCCGGATTGAGGAAGCCATTGCCCTGGCCCGCGCTGCAGGGATCCCCTATCTCGCTACTTTTGAACGGATGCGCCCAATCCTGCACCGGCTTTAATTGTCGGCCGCCGGATGGCCTGGCGAGGCAGCGATGCTTTCGCGGTTTGGAGACTGTGAGGGTTAGGATACGCCCTGGCGGCCGGATTGTGTGCAATAAGACCTCCTGTCGCATCTTTGATGCAACAGGAGGTCTCTTTTTCGATTGTCTGCTTTTATGGGGAGGGCTCGTTAAATAAGGGGCCGCGCCCTGGGTCCCGCCGGTAGCGGTCAAATGAGGCCAAAGACCTTGATCATGAACCCGGCCGCAACTGCGGAACCAATGACGCCTGCAACGTTCGGGCCCATGGCGTGCATGAGCAGGAAGTTGGATGGATTCGCCTTCTGGCCCTCAATTTGAGAAACGCGCGCCGCCATCGGAACTGCCGAAACGCCCGCCGAACCGATCAGCGGATTGATCTTACCGCCGGACAGTTTGCACATGATCTTGCCCAGCAGTAGGCCGCCCGCGGTAGAAAGCATAAACGCCAACAGGCCAAGGAGGATAATTTTGATGGTATCCCAAGTCAGGAAAGTTTCGGCAATGGCCTTACAGCCGACCGAAAGTCCCAGGAAAATGGTAACGATGTTAATCAGCGCGTTCTGCGCAGTATCAGAAAGGCGGTCGACAACGCCGCACTCGCGGAACAGATTCCCCAGCATCAGCATGCCGATCAGTGGGGCCGTATCCGGAATGAGCAGAATGACAAACACTGCAACCGCAATCGGAAAAATGATTTTTTCCGTCTTGGAGACCGTGCGAAGCTGCTCCATCTTAATCTCACGTTCTTTGGCCGTGGTGATCAGGCGCATCAGCGGCGGCTGAATCATTGGGATCAGCGCCATGTAGGAATACGCCGCGATTGCAATTGCAGGCAGGATATGCGGCGCAAGCTTGGACGCGGTCAGGATTGCCGTTGGACCGTCCGCGCCGCCAATGACGCCAATCGCTGCCGCCTCCGGCGGCAGAAAGCCGAGTGCCAGCGCCAGAAGAAAGGCCGTAAAAATACCGAACTGCGCGGCCGCGCCGAGCAGGAGCGAACTGGGGCGGGCAATCAGCGGACCAAAATCAGTCATCGCGCCGATGCCTAGGAAAATGATCGACGGATAAATCGCATGCTCCACACCGAAGTAGAAGTAATGGAACAGGCCGCCGTCATCCAAAATGCCGGTCAGCGGGAAATTCGCCATCAGGATGCCGAATGCAATCGGCACCAGCAGCAGCGGCTCGAATTTTTTGCCGATGCCCATATACAGCAGCACGCAGGCAATGATGATCATCACCAGGTTGCGCGGTTCGCTGGCAAAGGCGGCAAAGCCCGACTCCGCAAGGATGCGCTTCATGACCTCCTTTATGCCAGTGTGGCAAGTGCGGTACCGGTATCGACCGCCGTGCCCTTGGCTACGCAGACCGAGGTGATTGTACAGTCACGCGGCGCGCAGATTTCGTTTTCCATCTTCATCGCTTCTAGGATAAACAGAATATCGCCTGATTTGACAGACTGGCCGGCTGAGCAGCGTACATCCAGGATGGAGCCGGGCATCGGGCTGGACAGCGGTTCGCCAGCGCCTGCGGGCGCGGCGGGTGCTGGCGCGGCCGCAGCCGGAGCAGCAG
>CANPPM010000318.1 GCA_947575935.1 uncultured Butyricicoccus sp.
TTTACGGGAAATCAGTTAGAATATAAATAAAGAAGCCTTGATTATGGACATTTTTGCAGAATGATAATAACAGAAACACTGCGGCTGCCGCACAGGGCGGGAAAGGCCGCCTGGCAGGTCGTGGTATTGACGTTGCGGAAACGCAGTCCCCTGGCCGGCGATGCTTGGGGCGTGCTGGAGGCCGTTAGACACGACTATATTTCCAGATCTGTCGTTCTGGATTCCATCAAGAGGGTGTTGCGGCTGCCAGACCGGACACAGCCCGGCGGCTGCTTGCATGCAGCTGCCGGGCTGTGCTTTTTTGGGAGCTTTAGAGATGCTCCGGAAAATGGTTGGCTTACAAGTGAAAGAAGAGGCGATTTTTGGTCTATTTTCGCACAAATAAAAGATTAATAGCTATTAATTTGACGATAAAAGTTTATAATTGACGATTTTTGGCGAGAAATAGTTCTTGCGCAAAAATCGACATTGTGATATTCTTTTAATTAGAAGAAATAGTAAAAAATGAAATTTATTTGCAGCGAAGTGTGCGCCGCGTAGCTGGTTTGCTTTGGCCGGGCCTGTTTCCGGATTCGATGCGCGGCGCGCAGAAGTGTGTATTGTCTGTTCCGTTCTGGCGCGGCAGTGCTGCGGAAAACAGGCGGCGGCTCTAAAAATAGGGTTTATCGTTTTGGAGATTTGCTGCCGCGGCGGGCTTAACGGCCTAGCAGCGTCAGAAACGCCTTTTAGCGGAGGCCGGCAGAAGAAGGGGCTGTCAGCATTTATGAGGAAAGCAAGCCTTTCGATATTGCGCTGCGGATGCGCTGTTCGTTATATTGCTGCAGTAGAAATCTGTTGAGATGCAGGTCGAACGGTCGTCGGTACAGGACACCGGAAATTGGTATAAGGGGAGAATTTGGAATGAAGCTCACGGTTTTAATTGTGGACGCAGACGCTGGCAACGCTGCGCTGCTTGCGAAGGCGCTGCAGACAAGCCGGCAGATCGGGACGATCATGACGGCTTCCAAGCCTGATGCGGCGCTTGAACAGGCGGAAAAGGCCGAGTTCATCCTGCTTGACCCGCTGCTGCCAGGAATGGATGGTGTCACGTTGCTTCGTAAACTGGCCGCAAAGGGATTGCGACCGGGCGTTATGGTGTTGTCGTCCTTCTACAGTCAGGAGCTGCTGCGTGAGCTCGATGAACTCGGTACGGCGCACTGTATGTACAAGCCGATGGATATCGATTGTCTGGTGCGGCGGATTGAGCAGTGGCATACCGATGGAGGGACGCGGCTTGGAGGAAAGAATCTGGAATTGGAACGCAGGATTTCGGCTATGCTGTTGGAGCTGGGTATGACGCCGATCAGCGGCTTTTACGATTGCCGGTTGGCGTTGGAGTGGTTTATTGGGCACAGCAATTCGCGTGGGAGGATCACAAAGGAGCTGTATCCTTATTTGGCGCGCAGCACCAATCAGACAGCCCGGCAGGTGGAACGAAATATCCGCTATGCCATTGAGCAGACCTGGCTGATTGGGGATCCGCAGGTGCTGGAGCGTTATTTTGGCTATTCAGTCGGTCCTGACCGCAGCCGTCCGAGCAATGCTGCGTTTCTGCGAACGCTCGCGGATCATCTGCGTCAATCCGGATGCGTGCCAGAGGCGAGGGTGCCGGATGACTTTACGCTCTCCAATTAGGGCGGCTTGGCAGGCATGGCCTGTCCCCGATGGACGGCAGTCACATTTTTACGCCGGCCTGTTCTTCGGGCCGGTCTGCCCGTGCAGCGCTGGAAAGGGCGGGGAAGGATGGGGAACAGCTGGGAATCCCACAGGGCGGTACATTATAACAGTATACAACACAAAAGCCCCTGAAAACGGCCGTTACGGCGTTTCCAGGGGCTTTTGATAATCGTACGGTTTTGCTTTGCGGATCGGGGAACGCTGCAAGCAGGACGCGGGCAAAAGAGAATGGGAATGGAAGAACAAAAAAGCTGGAACAGAGCGGCCCCAAAAAGGAGAGAGCATGGAGAAATTATGTTTCGAACAGCCTCTAGGGTTTCGGGGGCTTGAAAAGTATGGACGGTCGCGCAGTGACCAACCGGCAGACGGTTACCCCGCGGCGGCAAAAATTCCGTACGCAGAGAGGAGACGAATGTCGGATGTTTATGCGCGACGCGCGCAACGGGTATCCTGCGCAGACAGGCTGCAGGCATCCCCCGGAAATGCAGGAGCTTCCCGCCGAAGGGGGGACTTCTTCGCGTGGAAAAATAGTGCAAGAACCTTCGAATATCCTCCAATACTTTTCTGAGATTTTGGGTTAGAATCATTTCATAAACAACATAGGCTGTTGTTTGGGGCCTGTCAGACCGATATGCGGATTGCTGAGCGTATTTCTGCTTGGTATGGCGCAGAAATTTGCAGTCATACCGACACGTCAAAAAATTTCTATGCGGCATCCGGCAGAATTCGAAGGAGAGGCGCCGGCTTGGACTTCTGCAAAAGGCCCTGGGAGAAAAAGACATGATGGAAGGAAGGTTTTATAATGACCTCGTATGAAAGAGTAGCAGCGGCACTGAACCATCAGGAGGCAGACCGGGTACCGGTTTATCCGATTCTCTCTGGGATCACCCGCAAGCTGGTGGGTGCGACTTATGAAGAATGGTCGACCAATGCGGAGATCTGTGCGAATGCTTTTCTAGAATCTACCCGTCAGTTTGATATTGACTGTGTAGTAACGCTGATTGATTTGTCGGTAGAATGTGACGCGTGGGGACAGGAGTTGGTGTTTTCAGAGCAGGACGCTGCGCATCCCAATTACGGCAATATGGTCGTAAAGGAAATTGAAGATTACGCAAAGATCCAGAAAGTTGATTATCGGGACGCACGGCGCATGATGATGCACATTGATGTTTGCAGGCGCCTTGTAGCAGAGCTGAAAGGAAAAAAACCGGTCGTTGCGTTTGTGTTTGGCCCGCTTGGGGTGTTGTCTATGCTGCGTAATCAGCAGGATATGTACATGGATCTGTATGATGATCCGGATGCTGTTAAGGAAGCGGCAAAGAATGTCAACGAAACCTTAAAGGAATATGTTGCGGCACTTTGCGACACAGGGGTTGACGGGATCATGTTTGATACGTTGTTTGCCTCGGGTACGATTATGGCAAAGGAGATGTGGGTTGAAATGGAGGGGGGCCTGATGGAGGAGCTCTCCGAAGTGGTACGCCAGAAAGGCTGTCTGAATATGATCCATAATTGCGGACAGCGTATTTACTTTGACGTGCAGATCAAGGCCATTCAGCCGGCGG
>CANPPM010000319.1 GCA_947575935.1 uncultured Butyricicoccus sp.
GATCCGTGCTTGTTTGATATCCCTTTGCCTCTCTATAGCCGGTCTCTTTCTTGCGTAACCGTTACTCCTGACCCTCCACGCAAAAAAGCCGCCCGTTTTTTCATGCCGGACGGCTTTTGTATCATGTGACCGCGCAGATTATATTTTGGGAGGGGCGCATACCAGCTCCGAAAAGCTTTGCTGTTACAGCGCCCCAAATCGGCGCCCTCCATGCCGGGATTTAAAGTGAATTCGTTGGACAATTTCTTGCACACGTAAAGCAAAGAATACATTCCGTTCCATTTTTCCGTTTTCGGGAATTATCTGTAACATCTACTTCCATCGGACACACTTTTTTACATTTGCCGCAAGAGATACATTTGCTTTTATCACATTGAACCCGGAGCAGCGAAAAATAACTCATAGGTTTCAAAAATATTGTGATAGGACATATGTATGTACAAAATGCCCGATTATCCCGGAACAGAAACGCCAATATAATTCCGACGGCATAGTACACCACATTTCCTATGATAAACGCCCAAAACATAATTTTCTCAAGGCTGCCAACCTGGGCAAGGAATACTGCCGAAACAAATATAAAAGACATTGCAAATGTAAGATACCGGAGCCACCCCAATTTTCTCCTTGGCGTCTGAGGAACTTTGAATGGAAGAAAATCAAGCACCATTGCCGTCCAACAGGCAAAACCGCACCAACCTCTTCCAAAAATCAACGGTCCAAAAATTTTTGCAACTGCATAATGAATGGTTGCAGCTTCAAATACGCCGGTAAAAAGATAATACCAAAATCCCTCAATCTGCATGTTTTCACCGCAAATAAAACCCAAATAAACTAACATATACAGCCCGACCAAAAGCTGTGCGACTCTGCGTGCATATCGGTATTGCTTAATAAAAAGGAGGATCCCCAAAGAAATAGAGATTCCGATATAGCTAAAGTTGAATAAATAAAAAATATTGTCTTGTGTGAGCCACATTGTAATTGCAACCGCTTCAAATATTGCCAGCATGCTCAGCGGCAGAACATATCTTTTCATTCTGTTCCTCCAATTTAAATCCCAGTGTTTTCACGGCTTTGGCGCTCTGCCCACCTGCCTTTTTCCGTTATGAGGAAATGCAGGGAAGCCCCGTCCCCCTTGCTCCCAAACAGATCGCAGCCGCTGCCCGATGCGATGCTCACATTATAGCAGAGAGCCGCTGCCATTGCAAACACGCCGTCCGCATTTTCGGGTTAGGTCACTTGCTGCACCGAGGCACAGTCAGAAACGTTTCCTTTCTCCATTTTTCGGTTTTCATTTGCATGATCAGGCCCTTTTATCACGGCTTCTTCTGCTATAAGGCCTCAAAAGGGCAGAAAGGGATTTCTGTTCCCTCGCCGTCTTTCGCAGTTTGATACCCCCGATGCGAACAGTAAGCAAATGTTGACCGTATGCAGATCACATCGCAGAGCGGCCCTATTCCGCTCCTGCCCATGGAGACGGCTGCTTACCGCGTGGTCAAGGGCCTGCAGCGCGGCGGACTGGTTATATCCTGCCAACGTCAAAACAAAAAGAATTGCCACTTTTTCAGGTGTTTTCCTTCGTCAGGGGATAGGCGGCAGCGGAATGAAGGTATCTGCCGCCGTCCTAGACAGCCACGCCGCCGTCACCGCCTACGGTTCCCTCCTTTCCCGGCCCTACGGCGATCTCCAGTCCCGAGGAATCGGAGGAATCCTCCGACAGTCAGCCCGGAATCGGAACCTAGAAACCCGCCGGCGGCGGTGTATTGGTACAGGCGCAGCTCCAAATATTTCTCCACATATTTCATCAAGGATTGCCTATTCGCCATATCCTGTGTTATACGTTTGCTCATGAAGGACGCGGCCCTCTCTTCCTTCCATTTTCTTTCCTTTATATCCAATGTCTATTGTACGTCTCCATGATTTTAAAGGACGAATTCCCCGCCGCCCTTGCCATAAAGGGAAAATAGGGATATACTTTAATCATTGTAAAACCATGTGGCTCCGTAAGGCGGTGAGATCTATGTGTAAAAACAAGAAGCGCACGAATAAAGCACGGCTCCATGCAAAGCCAGTAAACTGCGACGATTGCATGGAGTAATAAACTGATACGTTAGTTACCGAATTACAGCGATATATCCAGGGGGGCTACTTATATATCCCCGCGATACAGGGTCAAAAACGGATTTGGGGCGAGGCATCAGGATATCGAAAAGAATTGCAGCTCAGAAACGCGCAGATAAGAAAAGATTATGGCAGTGGAGCATCCATAGAATTTTTATCAAAAAAATACTTTTTGTCTGTTCATGCTATACGAAAAATAATCTATAAAAAGGAATGACAGGAGGTTGCCAATGTGCAACCTCTTCTCTTATGCAAAGAACATGACCGAAGCTTTGTGTATATTGAATTGGGATCGCCCATTCCGGTAAAATAGCAGCAGAATATTTTGGGAGGGAAATAAAATGAATCAACTGAATCCAATTATTTATCCCCGGTCTGCAGATAAAGAAACGGTTTATCTAAAAAGCGTAATTTCAAATCCCAACATTAAAGT
Source organism: uncultured Butyricicoccus sp. (assembly GCA_947575935.1). Classification (GTDB taxonomy): domain Bacteria; phylum Bacillota; class Clostridia; order Oscillospirales; family Butyricicoccaceae; genus QXXE01. The sequence continues at coordinate 2,558 of CANPPM010000319.1, forward strand.
GGGGGAATTTACAATGTATAACGATTTTGTAAATGATCCGGTACTGTTTGAGCGGAACAATGTTTTATACCACTACCCCATCAATCACGATAAATTAATTATCGGGAAATTCTGCTCGATTGCTTGCGGAGCAAAATTTCTATTTAACAGCGCCAATCATACCTTTGCATCGCTCTCCACATACCCTTTTCCCATCTTCTTTGAAACATGGGGATTCGATGTTCAGCAGATCGCTACCGCTTGGGATAACAAAGGCGACATCATAATCGGCAATGATGTTTGGATTGGGTATGAGGCGGTTATCCTCTCAGGCGTTACGATCGGCGACGGAGCAATCATCGGCGCCCGCGCGGTTGTAACGAAAGATGTGGCGCCCTATACGATTGTTGGCGGTCTGCCCGCGAAACCAATTCGGAAACGCTTTTCAGAAGAAAACATTGCAAAGCTCTTGAAACTACAATGGTGGAATTGGTCAAATGAGAAAATTACGAAGCACATCCAGGCAATACAGTCAGGCGATATAGCGCAGTTGCAATAGAGCGTCCGCAAAGCGCTGAGATCATAAAAGTCGTTGCTTCGCCGGCTGCTATCCGATGTTCAAACAAGGCCTATACTCCTCTTGTTAGATAAAATTCCGAGCTTTGCATTGAAGAAATTAATTGAAACGAATATAATAGAAGTAGTGATTGTTTGCTTTTACCGGCGGCGGCTT
>CANPPM010000320.1 GCA_947575935.1 uncultured Butyricicoccus sp.
GACAGGGCATCTGCTCTTACACGGCGGCCCCCTTGCAGACGGCCCGGCCGATGCGGCGCGCAGTCTCCAATTTGCACAGCTTTCCTCCCTGGCACATTAAATTTGTAAGCGCTTGTGCCAAAATCTCGAAATCTGTACCGCTTCCCCTTGACAAACCCTGTAAGCGCGGCTATAATACCGAATAGAAACAGCAAAGGCGCTGTAGGCGAAAAGCCTGCAGCGCCCATTTTTTAACCTTGTTTTGTAAAAAATTTTTCGATAGAGTAAAGGGAGGTTGTCATATGAACACCTGCGCAAACAGCAAGGTTCCCGAACTGTTCGGCTCGATGGTCTTCAACGAGGCTGTAATGAAGGACCGGCTGCCCAAGGATATCTTCCGCGCGCTGAAGCAGACAATTAAGGAAGGCACCCCGCTCGACCCCGCCGTGGCTAATGTGGTGGCCAGCGCTATGAAGGATTGGGCCCTCTCCAAGGGCGGAACCCACTACACCCACTGGTTTCAACCCATGACGGGCGTCCCGGCTGAAAAACACGATTCCTTTATCTCACCCAATGAAGATGGTACGGTCATTATGGAGTTTTCCGGCAAGGAACTGATCAAGGGCGAGCCCGACGCTTCCTCCTTCCCCTCCGGCGGCTTGCGCGCCACCTTCGAGGCGCGCGGCTACACCGCTTGGGATCCGACCTCCTACGCCTTTGTCAAAGACGGAACACTATACATCCCGACCGCTTTTTGTTCCTACACCGGGGAAATCCTGGACAAAAAGACCCCCCTGCTGCGCTCAATGGAGGCCATCAGCAAACAGGCCTGCCGGGTACTGCGGCTGTTTGGCAAGGAATGCAAACGCGTCACGACCACAGTCGGACCCGAACAGGAGTATTTCCTGATCAACGAAGAGGACTACCGGCAGCGTGAGGATCTGATTATCACCGGCCGCACCCTATTCGGCGCGATGCCGCCCAAAGGGCAGGAGATGGACGACCACTACTTTGGCGCCCTCCGCCCGCGCGTCGCCGCGTTCATGGCCGAGCTCGACAACGAGCTTTGGAAACTAGGCATCCTTTCCAAAACCAAACACAACGAGGTCGCGCCCTGCCAACACGAGCTTGCACCGATCTTTTCGACGACGAATATTGCGACCGACCACAACCAACTGATGATGGAAATGATGAAACGCGTCGCCAAAAAGCACGGCTTTGTTTGCTTGCTGCATGAAAAGCCATTTGACGGCGTCAATGGTTCAGGCAAACACAATAACTGGTCGCTTTCAACCGACGCGGGGGAAAATCTACTGGAACCCGGCCGGACTCCGGCGTCCAACAAGCAGTTTTTGCTGTTCTTGACCGCAGTCGTGAAGGCAGTGGACGAATATCAGGATCTGCTGCGCGTTTCGGTTGCAAACGCGGGCAACGACCATCGGCTGGGCGCGAACGAGGCCCCCCCGGCGATTGTTTCCATGTTTGTCGGCGACGAACTCGAGGCAATCCTGAAGGCGATTGAAGCAGGCGAGACCCATACCGACGTAGAGAAGACGATGATGAGCATCGGCGTCTCGGTACTGCCACCCATTCCGAAGGATACCACAGACCGCAATCGTACTTCCCCCTTCGCCTTTACCGGCAACAAATTTGAGTTCCGTATGCCCGGCTCCACCCTTAACATCGCCTGCACCAATATCATGCTGAATACTGCCGTCGCAGAGGAACTGCGGCAATTTGCCGATGCACTGGAAGCGTCCGCCAATTTTGACGAAGCGCTCGCTTCACTGATCCAACGCGAGATCAAGGCACACAGGCGCATCATCTTTAACGGCAACGGCTACAGTGCGCAATGGCCTGTCGAGGCCGAAGCGCGCGGCCTGCTGAACCTGAAATCTACCCCCGATGCAATCCCTTATTATACGACCGACAAAAACGTCAGCCTGTTCAAACGACACGGGGTCTATACAAAGGTAGAAATGGAATCCCGCAGTGAGATTTTGGCCGAGGAATATGTAAAAACGCTGCATATCGAGGCGCTGACCATGCTTGATATGCTCAAAAAACAGATTGTCCCGGCCGTGATCTCCTACTCAAAAAAGCTTGCGGACACCGTCGCCGTCAAGAAATCGATCGGTGTGGACGCGCCCGCCGAACTTGCCTTAGTGCAGGCTCTAACCGAAAAAACCGCAGCCCTGATCGACCGGCAGAGGGACATTGAAGCGGCGGTTGCCGCCGCCCCCGCTGCGGTACAGCAAGCGCCTCGCTATTACCACGACGCCGTCATCCCGGCGATGGAAGCCGCCCGGCAGACGGCAGACGAGCTGGAAATGATGGTCGGCGAAACCGATTGGCCGTTCCCAACGTATTCCAAAATCCTGTATTATATCTGACCGTCTGTCCCCGCACAGGGAAAATACGGACCCCAGTTCCATTCGCTCCCCAGCACAATGTTTATTTCCACCTTTCCAGATCAACAAATGGCGCGTATCCCGGAACCGGGATACGCGCCATTTGTGTCGGGAGAGAGGCGCATCTATCTAATGGATATCCATACGCCTGCCGCGACGGATCCCTTTGGAAAGGGCTTTAACGGTCTTCAAACAGCACCTGTGCAATTTGCAACGCACCCAAAACGGCGGCTCTCTGCCGGCTTTCCTGCGCAAACTCTTTTATCTAAAGCTTTTCAGCAGCGCCTCATTGGGCGGCGAAGGCAGCAGGGCAGAAGCACGGACGCCGCCGCGCCGCCTCTCTCCCATCCGCCAGCGAGCGACAGGCGTCCGCGCGGTTTCCCCAAACCCCAGTCCTTTCAGAAGTCGTGGCGCACGCTGGCAAAAATCATATTTTTACAGCGAGATAGACCATTTATCACGGCAACAACTGGGAAAGAAGCAGAAAATTTTACAAAAACCCTTGTAAATCTACATGGAGTATGCTATTCTCTATGTGTAGGTTTTGGAGCCGTCCAAGGTTTGGGCAGGCTCTTCTGAAAACCGGAAGAAAGGAAAATGCATACCATGAAAAGGACTGGTTTAACGAACCAACAGGCAGAGGAAAGCCGCAGACAACACGGCTCCAATACGCTCACTCAGATTCCCCCCGATCCATTGTGGAAAAAAATCTTGGAGGGCTTTCAGGATCCGATGATCATGATCCTGCTGGTCGCGCTGGCCGTACAGGTCGTGCTGTTTTTTTTAGGGGAGACAGAATGGTTTGAACCGGTGGGGATTCTGATTGCCATCCTGATTGCGAACGGCGTCGCGTCGGTCAGCGAAAGCAAGCAAGAGGG
>CANPPM010000321.1 GCA_947575935.1 uncultured Butyricicoccus sp.
TATCACATTAACCAGGTCGGTAAAAAACTGTTACGGTTTGCACTGTGTCCCTTCCCCCAAAATCGGCAGCCTTGCGGGATCTGCCTCCAACTTACGCTTGAAGTCAAACAGTACGCCATGCGTCAGCCCCGGCCCAATCACATTCGGGAAGCGGAAAACTACGGTTGACCAGCCACACATCGCCGTATAGGCAGAGATAAACGCCTCACTGGCGAACTTTGCCCCTCCATAATAACTAACCGGCTGAAGCCCGCCGGTATCTTCCCGCAACGATATTCCAGGCTTTTCACCGTAAACTGCAGAGGTAGAGGCAAAGAACAGCCGCCCTACACCGCAAAGCCGCATACACTCCAAAACACTTCGCGTTGTCAAGAAGGTGTCCCGGAAATCGACCGAAGGCTCTTTTCCACCCTTTTGAATATCCGAGTTTGCCGCTAAATGGTACACCGCGTCAAACGAATGCTTCTGAAACACGGGCAAAAGCGTTTTTATCTCCGAGGCATCTGTTTCGTATAGGATAAATCCCTTCCGCTCCAGCAGGTCGGCAACCAGTGCGCGGTTCCCCAACGTCATATTGTCCACGCAAACCACTTCATGCCCCAATCCCATCAAAGCGCGGGATAGGTGGCTTCCAATAAAACCAGCTCCCCCGGTCACCAATATTGTCATGCGTCTTCTCCCCTTTCATAATCCGGCTTGTCTCCGACATAAATTACAGATGATCCCTGCAAATCAAACCTAAACTTCAGTTCCCGCAGCGCGGATAAAGCATGGCGCACCGCATTCTGCTTGTCAGGCTTCACATAGACCAGCAAGAATCCGCCGCCGCCAGCCCCAAGCAGCTTTCCGCCCAGCGCGCCGGCCTCCAAAGCCGCCGCATACCACCGGTCGATCTGCTGACTACTGATACCAGATGCAAGCGAACGCTTTAACAGCCAGCTTTCATGCAAAAGCTCCCCCAGTGCATCCGGATTCCCCTTTTGCAGCTCCTCTTTCAGTGCGCGGGCATATTCGCAGATCTTCAGCTGGTTCCGTTCCCGCTCGCCGGAGGAGATATTCCGTCCCTGCTCCTCCAAAATGCGGGAGGCCGAATGGATCCCGCCCACATAAAACATCATCAAACTGCGCTCCAGCGTGCAGTATGCCTGTGGGCGCATAAGCACCGGTTCTGTAAAAACACTGCCATCCCGGTTAAATTCGTAAAAATTCAATCCGCCATACGCTGCGGCATATTGGTCCTGCTTGCCGATGGGTTCACCCAGTTGGTCTATTTCCACATGGCAGGCTTCCTGTGCCAAACGCTCCTTCGAAACAAAAGTTCCCCTATAACAATACAAACTGTGCAGAAGCCCGACCGTGAAGGAACTGGAAGAGCCCAGGCCAGTGCCGGCCGGCACATCCGCAGTGGAGGCGATCTCCACACCTGAAAGCCTCAGTTTTTCTAAGCACTCCCGAAAAATGGGATGCTCAATGTCCTGCGTCCTGGTTACTGTTTCTGTTTTCGCATATTTCAGCACTGTTGTGTGCGGCTCAAAAGCCGGATGAATCGTGATATACATATATTTATTAATCCCAGCGCTCAGCACACAGCCCCCATGCTTTTCATAGAAGACCGGTAGGTCGCTTCCACCGCCGCAGAAGCTGATCCGGAACGGGGTTTTTGTAATAATCATAAGAACCTCCATCAGACATAAACCAATCGGTATGTCAGCGTTTTTTCCAGCCGTTGCCCATTTTGATACAAAGTGGTACCGCTGCGCAGTGCTGTCGCGTAAAAGGTCAGCATAGAACCCCGCCCCAATTCAGAAACAAAAAGTTCCAGCTGAAACACTCTTCCGGCAGAATCCTCAATCGGAGCAAACCGCATTTCGATCTCCTGATTGTCTTGAAGCACACAAAACGTCTGGATTGCCACCGCCTTGTGCGTCTCATTATAAATTGCAGCCGTTAACAGGCCGTTGAAGGAAGTCTGATATAACGCCGGCAAAACAGAAACCGCGCATAGCCCATCACGATCGCACGGCAACATCTGCACAATCTCCGATCCGGCTTCCAGCGGTCCTAGGACGCCAGTAAATTCCGGATTATCATGACAAGTCCGCGGCGCATATTTCCGGCAATACGCATCTCGTCGAAAGATAAGCTCCCTCCACAGAGATTCCTCCTCCGGGCAAAACCGCTTCCAATGCAATGCAAGCGGTCCAACATGCTTTTGCGGCACATGATCTAACAGCCAATTGATCCGCTCCCAGCACTCTGCCATTCGGTGAAACAGCGTATCCTTTACAGCAGCGCCATCATGCGGCATGATCGCTGCGCCGCAGCGCCTGCATACAAAAATATGCATCGCACTGCCAGAGAAACCGTAAATGACGCCCTCATTTTGCGAAAACCGATGGATGACTTCCAAACCGGCTGCAGCAACTGTTTCTTCCAGCGCATCCAACGTATAATGCCGCTGATGAAAACGGAACATCTCTTTTTGAAACGGAATAACGCTCTCATTCGGTGTGGAAAGGACTAGGAGCCCATTATCCTTCAAAAGATCCGCTGCCGCTGCCAGGAAAGCGGCGGCGTCAGCAACATGCTCTACGACTTCAAACATTGTGACCAAATCAAATTTCTGCGCAATGCGGCCTTCCTGCCGAAATAAATCCACCTTTGCATACGACACCTTTGGATGCGCATAAAAGGTTTTCGCATAGTCGACCGTCTCTTGTGCAATATCAATCCCCAATACCGAGCGGCAGCCGGTAGCAACTGCCATGAAATAGCTGCCATATCCGATCCCACAGCCAATATCTGCAACCACAGCGTCATCCGCAATCAAGCTGGCTGCGAATTCATAGCGCATTCTATGGTCAGCATCAACCTGGATCCAATTCTTTTTCACCTGGCGTTCGCCTGTTTCTTCTAACATATTCTGATGCCCTTATTCCTTCAAAAGACTGGAAAGGCTCTGAAACGCTTGTTTCTGGCGCTCTATCTCCTGTACCAATGCCTTTGTCTTTTCCAAAACAACAACCCGTTCTTCGCGCAGCTCTTCGCACGCTTTACCTGCAGCGTCCGCTTCCCGACGCGCCATTTCCGCATCCCGCCTTGCTATGTCCGCTTCCAAACGTGCATCTTCCGCATCCTGTTTTGCCGCGTTCGCTTCCCGACGCGCATCTTCTGCATCCTGCCTTGTCTTCTCCAGCTGCGCAGATAATTGTTCCAATGCTCCGGCCACATTTGATCGCTCCAGCTGCCGCCGTTTTTCCTGCAATT
>CANPPM010000322.1 GCA_947575935.1 uncultured Butyricicoccus sp.
CACCCGCCTGGATTTGGCGGCGGCCGCCGTTTCTTTCGGTATTTTCCTGGCGGCTGCAGTCTTGGGGCAGGGATTTGGGCTTTGAATTGGGGCAGGCGGCGCCTGATCGAAAATGGACGGGATATATGGTACAGGAATGGATGGTTCAATGAATATTGCTTTGATCTTGGCGTATGACGGGACGCATTACCACGGTTGGCAGATCCAGAAAAACGGGATTTCCATTCAGGAAACACTGACCGCCGCCGCCGTCCGTCTGCTTGGGCAGCCGGTCGCGATCTCCGGGGTAGGCAGGACCGATGCGGGCGTGCATGCCCGCCGGTATGTGGCCAACTTTCGTGCGGATTGCACCATTCCGATGCCGCGGCTGCCCCTTGCGCTGAATGCGCAGCTGCCCGAGGATATTGCGGTTTCGGGTGCGGTTGTCGTTCCAGAGCGGTTTGATGCGCGTTTTGATTGTACCCGGAAAGAGTATGCGTATTATTTGTACCCTTCCCGCCTGCGGGATCCGTTTTTATCTGGGCGTGCCTATCGCTGCCCGTATCCGCTGGATTTGGGCAGGATGCAGGAGGCTGCGGGATATTTCGTCGGCAGGCAGGATTTTGCTGCCGTCCGTTCGGTGGGAACACCGGTTAAGAGTACGGTTCGTACAATTTTTCACTGTGAAGTGGAGCCCTGTGAGGAAAATTTGATCCGGATTCGCGTCTGTGGGGACGGATTTCTTTATAATATGGTGCGCGCCATTGCGGGTACGCTTACCTATGTGGGCTGCGGCAAGCTGGCTCCGGCGGATATCCGTACGATTCTGGATGCAGGCGAGCGAGAAAATGCCGGCCCTACGCTTCCCGCCTGCGGGCTGTTTATGAACCGTCTGTGGTATGAGCATACGCCCGCGCTGGCTCCCTTTTCGCTGGACCGGTAAGAATGGGTTGGCGATCGATGAGGCTGTCAAAAATTTCACGGTTCATTCACAAATACGGGATAGATTTGCGTTAAAATAAGGGGAGTTCTGTGCGGCCGGTACGGATGGTTTGCCGTTGTCCATCCTATAGAGGATTGGTCTATACGGCAGCCGGTTTTTGCGGCTATTTTCCAGAAGAAAAGAGACGGCGGGAAAATAGGCGGCTGATGCGGCCCTCCATCAAGGCAAAAGACGGAAGACAGCGCCCTTGGCGCGCGCTGCGCAGGCAAAGGGGGCGGAAAGGAGCATATCGTTGGCTGATCACCGAAAAGTCGTTCGGTTCCCCGAATCTGGCCGGGAACGGCGGCGCATTTTGCGAAAAAGTGAAGATCCGCGCCTGCGCCTGTCCGCCATTCTGGCTTCGGCTTCTGGTTGGCTGTTTACGTTGGCGCTGGTGCTTTTCCTGATTACCAATTACCGGCTGTTGCTGCCGGATTCCCTGCAGCGCCTGTTTAGTTACCTGGCTGCCGGGCTGAAAACGACAACAAGCGACGCTACAACCATTGAATACGCTTCAGGCTCGATGGTTGACGCCGAGCTTTTTGGCGGCGGGCTGGCCTATGTGGACAGTGATACGCTTTATGTATCCAAGCCTAACGGTATTAATCAGTTGACCCTGCAGTTATCTTACAGCAGCCCTGCTGTCGAGACCTCAAACAGCATGGTGCTGGCGTATGACCGGGGCGGCAGGAACGCAACTTTGGCAAATGCGATTACCCCGCTTTGCGAGGTCCGGCTCGACTCGCCGATTTTGTCGGGTGCAATCGGTGAAAATGGCGGGTTTGTGCTGATAACAGATGAATCGGGCTATAAAACGGCTGCTTCGGTCTATAATAATAATGGAAAACAGATTTATAAATGGCAGACGTCCCAATACTATATTTTGTGTGCCGCCCTTTCGCCGGACGGAAAATACCTGGCTGCACTCGTGTTCCAGCAAAACGGCGTTGAGCTGGAAAGCGAGCTGCTGTTCTGGCGGCTGGGAGAGGCGCAGGAGGGGGACCCCAAGCCTGAGGCGTCTTTTTCGCTCGGCTCTTCGCTGGGCTATGAGGTTCGTTTCCTGAACTCGTCGACTGCTGCCGTGATGACCGATCATGGCGCGTATCTGATCACTCGGAAGGGCGTGCTGCTTGGGCAGTATACGGTTTCCCCCGGGGATCTGATCGGCTATGCGTTTTGTGACCGCGGCGTTTTGGTCGCGTCCAACGCCTATCAGGGGACAGCGCGTGCGCAGATGCAGCTGCTGAGCGCGAATGGGAGTCTGTCTGAAGAACCGCTTTATATTTCTTCTGAGATCCAGCATCTGTCCGCGGGCGGCTCGATATTCGGGGTGCTGACCCCGGACGGCCTGCAGGTTTACAGTGTGTCGGGCTGGCATGCGGTTTGGTCGAATTCCACCGTGACCGGTGCGCGCGGGCTGCGCATGGATTCCTCGGGCACGGCATACGTTCTATATGGCAGTGACTGCCGTATTTTCAGGCGTTAGCAGGCGGCCGTATCTGGAAGACCGGTCAAAAACTGTGGGTTTTGACCGGGAAAATGGAGGAGACAACATGGAGATACAACAGATTTTTAATATCCGGGATCTGCTGTTTATTGCTTTTTTGGCGGTCAGCGGCCTGTTAGGGGCGCAGCGTGGATTGACTCGCACCTTTATGGGCCTGCTGGGCAGGCTGGCGTCTACCTTTGGAGCCGGCTTTGCTGCGAAGCTGCTGGCGCCTGTGATCGCCCGCGCGGTGGTCACCCCGATTATTGGCGATCTGTTTGAGCAGGATGCCGCCAGTTATCTTGCGTCCTTGGCCGAGCCGTTGGAAATCACCATCACAGAAATGGCGGTCGAAATGGCGGAGGGTGTTGCGTTCCTGCTGCTGCTGGTGCTGCTGGGCATCCTTTTTTCCATTTTAATTTCAGCGTTTGGGCAGAGCCTGCGCATGCTGGCCCGGCATACCCCGTTGGGCATCCTGGACCGCATTGCCGGGCTTGCGCTTGGCGTGGCGGGGGGCGTCGCGCTGCTGATGTGCGCGGTGGCCGTGCTGGCAAAGATGAGTCCCGAGCTGTTTCGGGATCTTGGCTGGCTGTCCCCCATCAGTACTGCTGATACCCTGCTGACACGCGGCTTTCTTGCCGCGCTGATCAGCGGTTATGCGCTTTGAGCGCCTATTATATCCATCCGGCGCGGCGCGAATGGTTCCGGATGCCGGAGACGCTGCCGGCTCTGCACGTCTGCCGGCAATCGTTCCTGAGATCCTGTTTCGTGTTCTATAAAGAATGGCGGATGTTGTTCCCCCTGTGCGCAGCCGCC
>CANPPM010000323.1 GCA_947575935.1 uncultured Butyricicoccus sp.
TGTATTTCAAGAAAAATTGGGGAAGTATGGCGGAAAAAGGACCGTTGTTTGGGCGCGTTGACTTTTTTCAAACAAGCTTTCATCTGCCGCGCTTCCTGCCCCTGGGGAAACCGGGGGCTTTTCTTTCCCGGCAAAAGAAAAAGACGCGGAATAACATCCGCGTCAAATGTGGAGGTACCACCCAGAATCGAACTGGGGATCAGGGAGTTGCAGTCCCACGCCTTACCGCTTGGCTATGGTACCAGAGACAATCTTATTATACGCCGCCAAGCGCAGTTTGTCAATCCTATTTCAGACGCAAAATCAGAAGCATTCCGACAAGCCTGCCGGTTACAGCTTTTTCCACATCATCGCCACTGCGATACCGACCAGAACACACAGCAGCCCAAACAGGAAAACAGAAGCCAAACTCCCCAGCATATGCGTTTCCTCCTCCGTCCAAGGGTCTCCTAAATGGTTATTCTAATCGTACCACAGGACAAAGCTGCTTGCAATTCGCTTTATAACCAAAGTTTTCCGGCCTCTTTCGGACAAGGTTCTGGTAAATAGTTACAAATATAATTTTACTAAGATGACAATTGTAATGCCGGCGGTTTCTTGCGGCCAGACACAGGGCGGCCGGTCATATCAAAGCCGTTCGAAACGCAGGTACCGCGTGCCCTGGAAGGTCAGCTGGCCGCGGTCGCCCTCGGCCAGCAAGCCATACTCCCTGCCCTCGAGGCACAGCTCTATGCGGTCGCCGCTTTCCACCTGGAAGGTCGCATAGTACCAGGTGGCGGTATAACGGTCTATTCTCTGACGTTTTGCAACGACAGACGCCTCGACGGTCAGGACCGGAGACTGCTGATTCCGACGCCACGTTCTGGCGCCGGCAAATACGGAGCCAAGGATTGCGCCCAATATAACAACAAAGACAAGCACGAAAAAAAACGGCATCAGCGAAAATAGAAAGTCGTCCGCGCCTCCAAAACCCATTTCATGATACATCCGACACTTACCTCCTCGACCCTTGTTCTGCTTTTTTTAAGAATACCATAAAATACACTTCCTGTCAATCCGGCGACTCTCCTCCCAGGATCGCAGCCACCCATCCAAACCGCACCGCCGCCCCCGAAAGGGCAGTGGTGCATAGCAAAATAAAATTTTCAGACAAGATTCCCACACCGTACGTATGCCGCATATTTTCCCCGCTGCAAAGCCAAAAATGCACAGCATGCGACGCCACGCGGCAAAACAGAGCCCCTGCCGAATCTCCAGTCCGGCAGGGGCCCCGCGTATCAAGGCATATTTTCCCCGTTTCCGGTCTATTTCGTCTCCGCAAGCCGTCGGTACAGCGCCCCCGCGAACCGATAGCCGTCCAAATAGCACATTGTGGCGTCGTCAAATCCAAAGCGTTCCTGCACGCTCCTGCGGTCGGCAAGCGCGGCGGGCGGCTCTGGCCGCCCCTGCGGCTTCACAGCAATCCCCAGCTGCTGCAGCACGCCCCGCGCGTAAGCCTGTCCAAATTTTCTCTGTTTTTCTGCGGTATCGGCAATCCGATAGTCCGCAGAATCCAGGAAAAATCCCTCGCACAGCACAGCGGGCGCGTTCACTTGCCGTACCCAGCCCAGACTTGTACTGACTTTGATGCCGCGGCTGTTCTGCCCGATACCCTTGACCTCTGCCTCGATCTGTCCGGCAAGCCGGCGCGCCGTCTCGTTTTTCCCACTGATAAAGCACTCAAATCCGTCGCCGCCGCCCGCGTTGTTATGCACCTCGACCGCCAGGTCGGGCCGAAAGGCGTTGCACTTGCGAATCTCCTCCGCCAGCCGGTCGTCTTCGTCGCGCGTCCGGCTGATCCCAACGGTTACGCCGTGCCGTTCCAGTTCGGCTTTCATCGCAAGGGCCATGATCAGATTCACATAGCTTTCCCGCAGCCCATTGGCGCAGGCCCCGGGATCCTTCCCGCCGTGGCCGACCCCGATAAACACCTTACTCATGCGCCTCGCCCCCATCCACCATCTGTTCCCCAGCTTCATTGACCGCAGTCATTGCCACCGCCAATGCCCTCCTCAAAAATCCCGGAACGGGCGCGCCCATTCCGGCTGCATGCTCCATGAGGCTGCCCATCTCGGATAGAATGTACCAAACAACCACCAACGGGCAGAAAAACACCGAAAAACGGAACGGCAGGGCGACCGGCAGCTGCTCCAGGAGCACCCCGAGCAGCAGATCGGTCAATCCGGACACCAGTACCGCAAGTACACATCCGCACTTGTGCCAAATACCCGACCGCGCCGCCTCCGAGCTCCATGCATGTTCCTTCATTGCGATTGCGCTTCCAGACACAAAATCCAACCCCATCAGCACTGCCAGCGCCAACACGACCCAGCCGAACCATCCCCAAAGCGCGGTCAGCGCCGCCGTCAATGCCGCCAACGCCAATTTAAATTGATGAACCTTTTCCATACGCCAAACCTCCTTCAAAAAACCTGCTTCAGCACTTCCTCCACCGCCGCGCAGCCGCCATCCAAGCTTTTACAAAACCAACGTCCAATTTTTCGATGCCGCCGCCGCTTTTTCCGCATCCGTCAGCGCCGAAGTCCCCGGATTCCCGGTCAGCGTCAGCTTCTTTGCGCTGCTAAGCGTCGGCAGGCTGCCCAGCAGCTCTACAAGCGCCGCATGGCCGAGGCTGCAATCTTTTAGGGATAGGTCGCAGCCCGCTGGGCTTTTTACATCCGGCCGAAAGGTGACCTTGACCAAGCGGGTACAACCCTCAAACGCACTCCCTGCCTCATTTACTTTCCGGATATCCAGTTGCGGAAGGCTGACCAAACGGGCGCAGTAGTTGAACATAAAACTTATTTTAGACACCGATGAAAAGTTCAGCTGCGGAAGGTTGCGCAAACGCCCGCAATTGCCGAACATCGAGCCCATATTTGTCACCGACGCCGTATTCAGCGGCGGGACTGTCACCAGATGCAGGCAATTTTGAAACATATTGCTCATATCTGTCACAGACGAGGTGTCCAGCAGCGGGATCGCCGTCAGGCTGGTGCAACCGCTGAACATGCCATCCATACTTTTGACCGATGCGGTATTCTTCAGCGAAACCGAGACCAAGCTACTGCAGGAATAAAACATCCTGCTCATACTTACCGCCGATGCGGCATCCAATCCCGGCACCGCAGTCAAGCCGCTGCAAAGATAAAACATATTGGTCATCACGGTCACGGCTGCGGTATCCAGCAGCGGAATCGTAATCAGGCTGCTG
>CANPPM010000324.1 GCA_947575935.1 uncultured Butyricicoccus sp.
CTGGGGCTGCGCCGTCTTTTCGTATTTTCCTATATCCTGCTGTTTGGACGATGCGCCGGAAAGGGAATTGAATTCCCCCAAAAGCAGGAGACCGTATTTACTTTCTGCATCCGTTTTTTGTTCGCCTTTTCCGGCGCAGGATCGATCCTCCCAGAAGGATTGACGGTTGGGAGGGAGGCGTTTTTCGACTGCTTGCAGCGCATTCGAAAAATAGGCTTTGGGACCCTTCAGCCGGCGGTATTGGGGATATGGGCTGCCGTCCAGCGTGGAGAGCAGCTCCGGCAAAGCGGTCAACGGCATCGAATGGCTGCGCTAGCCTAAGGGGGGGCTTGAAACATCCAATAAACGTAGAATCAGCCGTTTTTTAAACGTAAAAAGTCCCCGTATTGGAAAGCATACGGGGACGGATGGTGCCGCTAGCCGGGCTCGAACCGGCACGGTATTGCTACCGAGGGATTTTAAGTCCCTTGTGTCTGCCAATTTCACCATAGCGGCGCGTATTTATTATAGCAACTATCCATGGAAATGTCAAGTAATGGACAGCGGCAAGGAGCGCCCAATTTGCAGGTTTTTTAATGAAATCATACATAAAACGGAAAGGCGTCTTGGGCTTTTGGAAGGGCGGCAGTGGATGGAGCGGTGAAAAATCGTTATCATAAGGTTACCTGACAGCGAAACGCTGCCCACCAATCCTGAAAAGGGGTGGCGGGCAGCGTCAAACGCCTTCATAAGATTCTCTTTTTGCAGGTCTTTGGATTATCCGGCGTGTTTTTCCGACCACTGCCGGATTCGGTTTTTCTTGACCATATACACAATCCCGGCTTCACGCATCATAGGAAGGTCAAGCATGGAATCGGTATAGAAAGCATCAATTTCGGCGTCCGGATAGCGCTCGCTGAGCGCCTTCACTTTATTTTCATGGTAGCAAAGGAATTCAATACGCCCTGCGTGCAGGTCAAGCCGTGAGCCAATATAGTGGCGGATGCCCAGCCGACGGCAGATTTCATCCAGCAGGATTTCGCAGGAGCCAGAAAGGATTAGGTCATCCTCCCGCTTCTGCTGCAGATAAAATTTTTTGATTTTATGCTCGTGCTTATCCCAGAATTCCCGAACCAGACGGTCGACGTCGTCAAGCTCCCGCGCGGCGACCCGCAGGGTGCGCTCCCCCGCGCGCAAAAAATCCTTGTATGAAATAATGCACAGCTTATACATCAGGCTTAGTCGAATGGCCAGCGGCAGAAAGCGGACCAGGCGGGGCCTTTTCCGCATGCAGAAAAGGAAAAAATCCACCGTGCTGTCGCCGTCGTATATGGTTTTGTCAAAATCATAGATTGTCATGCCTTCTCCTCACGCCGCCCTTTTCTATTTCAGGATATGCTTATCGGCCCCGCAGTTTCCTTTTGCGCGGCGGACAGGCGGCGCCCCTGTATCTGCAAGGGAAGGCCGCCTGAAATGGTTAAGCATCTTTCATTATATCAGAAATTTCCTGGTATGCAAATAAAATTTCGGTAAAATCATTCGGCCGCGCTTTATCCGACCAGCAGGACGACCGCCCCAATGACCAGCAGCACAATGCCGGTCACACGGTTCAGCGTCTTGGTCTGCGCCCGATTTGCGATCAGGGCCGCAATGCGCGCCCAAATCAATGTAAAAAGGATGCACAGTACGAGCGTAGACGGATCCGGCATGCCGCCAAGCACAAAGTGGCTGACCGCGCCGGTCAGCGCCGTAAACGTCATAATAAAGACGCTGGTGCCAACCGCGCATTTCAACTCGTACCCCAAAACGCTGGTCAATGCGAGCAGCATCATCATCCCCCCGCCTGCACCGACAAAGCCGCAGATCATACCGATCATCGCGCCGCAGCCCGCCGACTTCATCAGCCGCTCTCGACGCGGGACCGTCTCCATGGTTTCACGCGTGGTCATTACGGGACGGATTAGGAACCGAATCCCAAGCAGCATGGTCATACAGACCGAAAAGCGTCCCATTGCTGCATTCGGAAGAAAGCTTGCCGCATAGCTGCCGAGCAGGGTGAATAACAGGACAAACGACATCATAACCATACCGTTTCGAAGATCAATATTTTTATTTTTATGATAGGTATAGGCGCTGACTGCGCTCGCCAGTACATCGCTGGCAAGGCCAATGCCCACTGCCGAATACGCCGGCATCTCCAAAAATGTGATCAGCACCGGACTAATGACTGCCGCCGCGCTCATACCGGCAAAGCCGGTGCCAATGCCTGCGCCTGCCCCTGCAAACAGGCAGACCAAGACTTTTAGAAAAAATTGCATGCGTTATTCCTCCTGTATCAGTTCGCGTGCCTGCGCGCAAATCCGCTGGAAAATGATCTGGACAAGCGCAAATTCCGATGGTGAAAATCCCTCAAAAAGCACGGTCCCAAAACGTTCCTGCGCCTTCCGCCCCTCCTCCACGACCGGGGCGGCGGCGGGCAGCAGACGGAGATGGATGGATTTCCGGTTGCCGGACGTGTAAAATGTTTCCAACAGGCCGCGCGTGCCCAGCTCCTTCAGCGCCACAGACACGTGCGACTTTGTGAACCGCCGCAGACGGACGATATCCGCTGCGGTGTCGTATTCCGGATTGTTCGCTAGAAACATCAATACGTCAAATTCCATCTGTGTCAGCTGGAAGCGCTTGCATACCGGCTTCACACAGATGTTGTAAGCAGATTTCAAAAGATTCAAATTTTCAAAAAGCTGCAATTCATCCGCCTCCCTTAATCGTTCTGTTTAGAACAATTATACAATCAATGTCGAAAAATGTCAAGGACGGATCAACCGCAAGCAGGGTTATCTGTCCGGCAGCACAGGATGTTACCGCAGGAAACTTCCCACAGCGAGTGAATGGAACATCCTTGTTTGAAAGAATCACATTTTTAGGGTCGGATAGAGACAGTTTGTTTGTTGAGAAGCGCCTCAGACCTTTCGTGGTATTTCTTTTACGGCCGATGTTCTCATGGCATCGCCGTTTTGGAAGCAGCAGGAAAAAGGGCATTGGAGCAGGTGTCGGTAGAAAAAGCCGGTGAATTTTCTGCCTGCATGCAGCGTCTAAAAAACACTTGACTTCTATTTTATCATATGTTACTATTAACATATGGAGAGAGGGGAGGGGAATTGGTTAGAAGAAACACAGGATTAGGCGCTGTTTGAAAAATGGAAATATGCACAATGACGAGGAATTTTTTCGCCAGACAAACACAATTTTTTTGCAGGAATACTGGATGTAT
>CANPPM010000325.1 GCA_947575935.1 uncultured Butyricicoccus sp.
TTGAAATCGTCAAGCCCCGCCTGCAGAACAAAGCGGACAATCAAGCCAACGAGGACGCACAGCGTGTGCTCTGCTATGTCCTGTCGGGCACGATGCAGCTGCTGCACCCCTTTATGCCTTATATCACCGACACCATCTGGCAGGCGCTGCCGCACGAAGGCAGGACGGTCATGCTGTCCAAGTGGCCGGAATTCCGCGACGATCTGTGCTTTGACGAAGAGGAGCGGCAGGTCGAGATGATGATGGAGACCATCCGCGCCATCCGCAACCGCCGTGCAGAAATGAACGTACCGCCCTCCAAAAAGGCAAGTGTAATCCTGTTTACCCAACACCGCGCGGCCTATGAGGCAGGCGCGCTATTCTTCGGCAAGCTGTCCTATGCATCCGAGGTCGAATTTATCAGCACGCCGCCCGAAAATACGGATTCTATGGTTTCGATCGTCACCCCTGGCGCACAGGTGTATATGCCAATGGGCGCGCTGATCGACCTGGAAAAGGAACGCGCACGCCTGGAAAAGGAAAAGGCCAAGGTCGAAGGCGATATCGCCTTTGTCATGAAAAAGCTGGACAATCCCAGCTTTGTTTCCAAAGCGCCCGAAAAAGTAGTCGCCGCGGAACAGGCGAAGGTCGATCAATATCGCGCGTTGCTCGAAAAAATTGAAGCTTCTCTGAACGCGCTGCAGTAACGGCCTGTATTCAGCGCCTCCTTGCTGCCACTACGGAACCTAAAATCCCCGCAAAAGCACGAGTATTCTCGTCTTTTGCGGGGATTTTTACTGTTCTGGCGGGCAAGGCGGAACCGGCGGGGCGTCCTCCGCCCCAGGACCAGCGCTCCGGCACGTCTGCCCGTGTGCCGCGGCAAAGCCCATCCGGATTGCCTGGGTGGGGCAGACAGCGCCGCACTTCCCGCAGCGGATGCACTCCGGGCTGTCCGGCTGCCCAGGAAGCGCAACCTGCATCGGGCACGCACGCGCGCAGACTCCGCAGCCGGTGCATCTCTCCCGGTCCAGCCGGAGCTGATAAAAGCTGAAGCGATGGAACAGCGCGTAAAATGCACCCAACGGACAAAGATACTTGCAGAAAGGACGGTGAACCACCGCCGATGCCGCCAGGAGAAGGAGCAACACCAACAGTTTCCACCGCCAGAGCGCCCCGGCGGCCTGCCGCAGCACGGGGTTTGCAAGCAAATGCGGGATACCGCCGCCCAATGTCCCGGCTGGGCAGAGGTATTTACAAAAATAAGGCGTCACAATCCCACTTTCGGCCACCGCAAGGGCGGGAAGCGCGATCACCATCCCTAACAGCACCACGTATTTGAGCAGCCGCGCGGGGCGGTCAATCCGCTTCGGGATCCTGCGCTTTGGCAGCGGCAGCCCGGCCAGCAGATCCTGCACCAACCCGAACGGGCACAGCAGGCCGCAGACCGCCCGCCCCAGTACAATGCCGAACAGCATCAGGGTCCCCAACACATAAAACGGAAAATGCCCTTTGCTGCCGCCCAGCGCCGTCTGTAGCGCCCCCATTGGGCAGGCTCCCAACGCCCCTGGGCATGAGTAGCAATTCAGCACCGGAACACAGACCGCCTTGCTGCCCCCGGTAAAGATCCTACCCTTTTGAAAGCCAACCGCATAACCATTCAGCAACGCGGCAGAGAGCAGCTGCACCCCCCGCTGAAACGAGCGCCTCATCCGATCCCGATGCATTCCAAACATATCCGCACCGCCTTTTCGAATACCTCATACTGCTCCTGCCGCACAAGACCGGCAGCAATCAGCAGCAGCGCCAGTGCCAGCAATCCAAGGCGCCATACTACATCTGCCCGCTCAGTCCTTTTCAAGGCTGATCGCATCCTTTCCGCCCGCTGCCAGCACTTGATTCACCACCGCCGTGTATGCCTCAGCCAAATCGGCCTGCCCGCCGACAATCACATGCTCCGACAACACGCCCGCACTGTCCAAAAATACAGTCGTAGGCGTATATTGGATCGCAGCGCACAAGCTCAAAAAATCTCCATCTCCCGAAACCAGTGTGAGCCCCTCATAACCGGCTTCGGTCAAAATACGCTGAGCATCTTCGGCATTCCCGCTCCCATCCAGACAGACCGTCAGCAGCTGTACATTGTCCGGAAGCGCCCCCGCAAAGGCCGCCAGCGCAGGCATTTCTTCCACGCAGGGGCCGCAGGTCGTCGACCAGAAATTCAAAATGGTCACATCCTTTGTAAACAGCGCGTCCTGGGTAAATGTACCGCCGTCCAGCGTACCGGCCGTAAAGGAGGACAACGCCGGCTGGGCCTCGTCCGTCGCCCCAGAAGCCTCCGCCGGCGGCTGAGCCGCCCGGTCAGCCGGGGTCCCGCAGCCAACCAACAGGCCTAGGGTGAGGAGCAAAAACAATGGTTTGATCTTACGCATGAAAATCCCTTCTTTCTTGGAGCGCTTCGCCCCTATAATCGTTTATGTGTAACGCCCTTAGGAAAGCGCTGTCAGCGTGTCCTCATACGCTTTGGCTTCAGCCGCCCATGCGCTGTCCTCCCGGGCGCTGCGCAGGCCCGGAAACCGCTCCAACAGCTCCCCGGCAAACAGGTCGCTAAACAACGCCGCCCCTCTCGCATCCATATGGTGCTCGTCAAAAAACAACTCTGGGGTCAGCCCCATCTCGGCATACCGCTCATTGAAATCGTCAAACGGTACATCATATTCCGCAGCAAGCTGTTCGACGGTGTTGACCAGCGCCTTTTCCTCTGCACTCAGGTTGGAGGGTGTTTTCACCAGCCACAGCGCAACGCCCCGCTCTTTACACAGCGCTATAATGCGGCGCAGCCAATCGGCATTCTTTTCATCCAGCGGCGTACAGGCTGTAATGCCTTCTATTGCAGGCCGCGGAAACATTTCCTCTTTCTCCGGCAGCAGCACATAGCCTTTGTACGGGTCATGCAGCGCCGCACGGTCAAAGGTATAATCCGCTTCCGTCAGGTCGGTCCAACGCCCGTGGTATTTTATGAAATTGCACAGAAGCTCCACACGGCCTTCCATTGTCTTGGCGGATACCCATGCCAGCCTCGCCTTGTTCCGCGAAAAGGGCAGGTCATCCATGAAAGAATAGGTAATCCCCTCCTCATAAAAATTTTCTGACGGCTCCAGCGCGCCCCGGCAGTCGACAACCGCCAAGACGGGCGACTGGGTTTTCAGCGCCTCTACCAGATAAGCATACGTTGCCCAAAGAGGCTGCCGCTGGGTTGCAAACACATAGCTTTT
>CANPPM010000326.1 GCA_947575935.1 uncultured Butyricicoccus sp.
CGTCTTGCCGAGCCGGAAGACCGCGAAACTATCGCAAACCGGGACTATCAGCGCGAGCTTTTTCTCAAATATGTTGTCCGCGAAAACGGCTTCCCGGAACGCCGGGCGCAGCTGCTGGAGGACTTCCAGAAAGGCAAACCCCTGACCGGAGAAAAGGGCCTGCGGCGGCAGCTTGGTGCAATCGACCTTGAATATTTCGGGCGGGCCTACCTCGCGCATTATTTCGTCCGGGACTCTCCGTCTTTCCATACGGAGCTGGACTACATCTGGCGGGACGGTGTGATGAAGGGCCTCGACCCGTATCAATCTGCAAAGGAAATCAGCCGTGCAGACGGCTGCCGCCGCGTCATTGAAGCGCCGCGCGGTCATGCCAAAAGTACGACCTTTACCTTTAAGGATTCCATTCATGCAGCGGTTTACGCCTACAAGCATTATGAGATTATTCTTTCGGACAGTTCGGAGCAGGCAGAGGGATTTTTGACCGATATCAAAACTGAACTGGAAGAAAATGCGGCACTTCTGGAAGACTTCGGCACGCTGGAGGGCCGGGTCTGGAAAGCATCAGTTATCCTGCTTTCCAACGGTGTGAAAATTGAGGCGATTGGTTCCGGCAAGAAAATCCGTGGTCGCCGTCATAAGCAGTGGCGTCCTGACCTGATTGTCTGCGATGATCTCGAAAATGACGAGAACGTCAACACCCCAGACCAGCGCAGGAAGCTGCGGGATTGGTTTTATAAAGCGGTATCAAAGGCAGGCGACACATACACTGATATTGTCTATATCGGCACGCTGCTGCACTATGATGCGCTGCTTGCCAATGTTGCGAAGAACCCCAGCTACAGAGCTGTAAAGTATCGCGGCGTAATCAGCTTTGCAGACAATGCGGAACTTTGGGACGCATGGGAAACAATTTATACCGACCTTGCAAACGAAAACCGCGAGCAGGAAGCCAAAGCCTTTTATGAAGCAAACCGGGCAGAAATGCTGGAAGGTACAGCTGTTCTGTGGGAGGAAAAACTTTCCTATTATGACCTGATGGTGATTCGTATTTCGGAGGGTGAAGCCTCTTTTAACAGTGAAATCCAAAACGATCCTATCGACCCGGAGAACTGTACTTTTCAGGAGGAATGGTTTGATTTCTGGGACGATGACGGAAAGGTTCAGCCAGACTTTTCCGACCCGCGATATTTGTTTATCGGAGCGAATGATCCGTCCCTCGGCAAAAAAAAGAAATCAGATACCAGCGCCATTATCACGCTCGCGAAGGATACGCAGACCGGTTTTATTTATGTCCTGTTTGCGGATATTTCCAAACGCAAACCAGACCAGATTATAGAGGACGCGCTGGAGGCAAGCCGCCGCCTAAAACGCGAGTATAAACGCCCTTATTACCGGTTTGGCGTTGAAACCGTACAGTTTCAATATTACTTTGCGGAAATCATGCGCCAGCGCTCGGCGGAAGCCGGAGAATATCTTCCGATTCAGGAAATCAGCAGCACCCAAAATAAAGACGCGCGGATTCAGTCTTTACAGCCGTTTGTTAAAAATGGTTATGTAAAATTCAGCAAACGCCATAAAGCACTTCTTGAGCAGATGTTTCAATATCCAATGGGTAAAAACGATGACGGCCCGGACGGCTTACAGATGGCAGTTAAACTGGCCCTTGATATCAAAGGCAGCAACAAAATCAATTATAAAAGCGTACTTGCCCGCGCTTTGAATTTCAAGCACGGAGCCTATTAAGGAGTGAAAATCTAAAATGAAAACCTTGAAAGAAAATACAATTATCCACGGTGACAGCCTGAATGTTTTGAGAGAAATCCCGGACAACTGCATTGATGCAGTTATTGCCGATCCGCCGTATGGAATCAATTATGAAAGCCGGACGGGTGTAAAGATTCAGAACGATAAAAACCCTTTTATCTGGTTTCTTTACGATGCGTTCCGTGTGCTTAAACCGAACGGCGGCGCACTGGTTTGCTTCACGCGCTGGGATGTGCAGCAGGCATTTATGGATGCTGCGAAAATTGCGGGCTTTGATATCAAAAGCGAACTGATCTGGAACAAGGTCTATCACGGGATGGGCGATCATAAAGCACAGTTTGCACCGTCCCATGAAAACATCATTTTTGCAGTAAAGGGCAAGTTTGCTTTTCCGGGCGGCAGGCCGCGCGATTTGCTGACCTGTGAAAAGCTGAACAGCGCCCATATGGTACATCCGACCGAAAAGCCTGTTGAGCTGATGAAGGATATCATTACCTCAATCACGCGCGAAGGTGATATCATCCTTGACCCGTTTGCCGGAAGCGGCTCGGCGCTGGTTGCTGCGAAGCAGACCGGACGGCGGTATATCGGCATTGAGCTGGATGATGGCTATTACCAGACAGCGCAGCAGCGTCTTGAGGCTGAAGCGTGAGCAAGAAGCGGCAGCGGCGAAACGCACCGCCGCCTCTGCGCAGGCCGGAAACGCGGGAAATCGCTGTTGCACAAGTCAGTGATAAATATAGTGATTATCCGTCAAACGGACTAAACCCGATCCGGCTTGCCGAAATATTCAGAGAAGCCGATGCGGGCGATGTGCTCCGACAGGTCGAGCTATTTGAGGATATCGAAGAGAAAGACCCGCACCTCTTTTCCCAGCTTCAAACGCGCAAGAATGCGGTCACGGGCCTTGACTTTGAAATCATACCTTTTGGTGATGAACCGCGAGACAAGGAGATTGCAGACTTTATTGCCGAGCAGCTGGAAAGCATCGAAAGTTTTGAAGAAGTCGAAACCGATTTGCTTGATGCAATCGGCAAGGGCTTTGCGGTTTCAGAAATCCTATGGGGCTTTGAAGGAACCCGCGTCACGGTCCAGGAAATCAAGTCCCGGCATCAAAAGAGATTCTTCTGGGATGCACTGGACGATTCCTTTAAGGTGCGCACGCAGGAAGCGCCGGAGGGCATCCTGCTGCCGGAGAACAAATTTATTATTCATAAGTATAAGGCCCGCAGCGGCCACCCTTCGCGGGCTGGAATCCTCCGGGTTGTGGCATGGATGTACCTTTTTAAGAATTACGATATTAAGGATTGGGTCAGCTTTGCCGAGGTCTACGGACTGCCGCTGCGGCTTGGCAAGTACCAGCCCGGCGCGGGCGAAGCGGACAAGCTGGCACTCATGCAAGCACTTATACAAATCGGCGCGGACGCGGCAGGCATTATCCCGGACGGCACAACGATTGACTTTATTACGACAGAAAAGTCCGG
>CANPPM010000327.1 GCA_947575935.1 uncultured Butyricicoccus sp.
CGCGGCAAGTCGGCGGCATCCCGCCATGTTGCGGTTTATGTCCGCCGGAACGGCCGTCCGTACAGCCGGACCGGACTGACTGTCAGTACCAAAATGGGCGGCGCGGTTGTCCGCAGCCGCGTAAAGCGTCTGCTGCGCGAATCTTGGCGCACGCTTCAGCCTGAGCTTCGGCCCGGGTTCGATGTCGTGTTGGTCGCCAGGACGGCCTGTGTGACTGCTAAGACGCCGGAGGTAACCGACTCCATGCGAAAGGCTTTTCGCGCAGCAGGGCTTTTGAAAGAAGGAAATCCCAAGTGAAATGCCTGTTGCTTTGGTTTATCCGCTTCTATCAGCGGCGGATCTCGCCGTTGTTTCCTCCATGCTGCCGGTACATACCGACCTGTTCACAGTATGCCCTTGAGGCGGTCGGAAAGTACGGCGCGCTGCGGGGTGGCTGGCTGGCCCTGAAACGCATTTGCCGGTGTCAGCCGTTTTATCATTGGAAAGGGCCATACGACCCTGTTCCCTGATGCGGCGGTGTTTTCTGTTTGGAAACGCCTGCCGCCGATTTTGGCGCAAGGAGTACCAGAATATGGGTATTTTTGACACATTGATCGTCCGTCCGTTTGGCCTGTTGTTGATGTGGATCTACAATATGGTCAATAATTACGGCGCTGCGATCATTATTTTCGCAACCATCGCAAAGCTGATCCTGCTTCCCTTTAGTTATAAGAGCAAAAAGAGCATGGCCAAAATGAGCACGCTGCAGGAGAAGCTGAATAAGCTGCAGAAGCAGTACGCAAATAACCGCGTAAAGCTGAATGAGGAAATGACCAAGCTTTATGAGCGGGAAGGGGTTAGCCCCATGAGCGGCTGTCTGCCGTCTTTCCTGCCGCTGCCGATTATGTTCGGCCTTTACTATGCCGTACAAAAGCCGCTGACGTATATGATGGGCTTTTTGGAGAACGGTCCGGACATTCCCCTGCTTGCGCAGGCGGTCGGCGTCGATATCGCAGCGGAAAACGCCTATACCGTGCAGATCATTATTGCCGAACGTCTGGGCGAGTTCTTTGATGCTGCTGGGAACTTGATGCCCAGTATTGCAGAGCTTTCCAGCAATATTGCAAATTATTTGGTTTATATTGACTTTAATTTCTTCGGTCTCAACCTCGCGCAGCAGCCAAGCTTTTCAAATCCGTCGGTGCTGTGGGTGATTCCGGTCCTGTCGGGCCTGACGGCTTTCCTTTCTTCTTTCCTAACGCAGAAGATGCAGGGGATGCAGGTGCAGGGTTCGATGAAAACCATGCTGTATCTGATGCCGCTGATGTCGGTTTATTTCGGTTTTATCCTGCCCGCATCGGTGGGAATCTACTGGATCACCAATAATGTACTGATGGTGGTGCAGGAGTTCTGCCTGAGCAAGTTTATCAGGTATCAGGAGCGCAGGCATTCAGCCGACGTGCCTGTGGACAGCAAAAAGAAAAAGAAAAACAAGGAGGCTTGACGTATGCAGAAAAGTATCGAAGCAACCGGCGTCAATCGTGACGCTGCCATTGAAAAGGCGCTGATGCAGCTGGGCCTCGAACGCGACGATGTCTCCGTTGAGGTGCTGGACAATGGCAAGAAGGGGTTTTTGGGGATTGGTGCAACGCCCGCCCGCGTCCGGGTAACCTATGAAGTGCCGGATGTGCCTGCGTCCAGGGTGGAGCAGCAAGAGCCTCCCCGCCAGGAGCGCAAAGCGCATCAGCCGGAAGCGGAGCCTAAAGCGGCGTCTGGACAGAAGGCCGAGGGCCGGACTGCGCAGACACGTCCGAACCTCTCCCATATCGATCCGTCCGATCCGCGGCTGACGACGCCCCATCTGGTAAAGCCAGCCCCCCCGAAGGAGGAACAGAAACAGGACAAGCCCCATGAGGCACGGCCCTATGAGCCGCGTCCGCGCCGCAGTTTTGACCGTGAGCGTCCGCGCCGGGAACCCCGTCCCCCCCGCGTGTCGCAGCCTCGTGAGGAAAAGCCGGTCATTCCGGTCAGCCCTGAGGCAATGGAAAAGGTCACCGCCGAGGCGATCCGCTTTATTTCCGGTCTGCTTGCACAAATGGGGATTCAGGCTGAAGTCAAGGTACGCGAGCAGCTGATTGCCGATCAGCTCCGGCTTGAAATTGTTGGTGAAGATATGGGGCCAGTGATTGGCCGGCGCGGCGATACGCTGGACGCCATTCAGTATTTGACTTCGCTGGTGATGGGCCGTGTGACAGAGGAACATGTCCGACTGTCAATTGATACCGAAAATTATCGTGTGAAACGCGCTGAGAGCCTGGAACGGTTGGCGCGGAAGATGGCCGGCAAGGCTGTGCAGTACCGCAAGCCCATGGTGCTCGAACCGATGAACCCCTATGAGCGCCGGATTATTCATTCGACCCTGCAGGATTATGCAGGCGTTACCACTTATTCAACCGGCTCCGAACCCGGCCGCCGCGTCGTGATTGCACCGGAGGGCGCGCGCCGGGGCTACCGTCCGCGCGGGAACCGCTGACCGCTCGTCTATGTTTTATGACACCATCGCTGCAATCGCCACTGCCGGAGGCCCGATTGGGATGATTCGCCTTTCGGGCGCGCGCGCGGCAGAGGCGGTGGATGCGGTCTTTCGGCCGGCAGCCGGTGGAACACTTTCGGACAAGCCGGCAAATATGCTTGTTTATGGGTATATCTGTATTGAGGGCGGTTCGCCGCTTGACTGCTGCTATGCTGTCCATATGAAGGCGCCGCGTTCCAGCACAGGAGAGGAAATGGCTGAGCTGCAGTGCCATGGATCTCCGGCGGTCCTGCTCGAGATTATGGGCGCGCTGTATCGGTTGGGCGTACGCCAGGCGGAAGCAGGGGAGTTTACCAAACGCGCCTTTTTGAATGGCAAGCTAGACCTGACGGCGGCGGAAGCGGTGAATGACTTGATCGCGTCCCGCACTGCGGAGGCCGCACAGAATGCGGCTGCGCAGATGATGGGGGCGGTCGGATCGCGCATCCGACAGGTGCGGGAAGAGTTGATCGATATGGTTGCCCATTTTCATGCGGTCATTGATTACCCGGATGAGGAGATCGACCCCTTTTTATTTGAAAATGCGCAGGAGATTATTCACCGTGCAGCAGCGACGCTGTATCATCTGGCTGAGAGCTATGAGCGTGGGCGCATTATGCAGGAGGGGGTGCCCTGTGTGATCCTAGGCAAGCCCAATACCGGAAAATCCACGCTGCTGAATACCCTGCTTGGC
>CANPPM010000328.1 GCA_947575935.1 uncultured Butyricicoccus sp.
CACGTCCAAGGGCGTCATGACCGACAAGAAGGCTCGCGAGCTGAACGTCGGCGGTGAGGTCCTCGCATTCGTCTGGTAAGGAGGGAATTCATCATGTCGAGAATTGGCAGAATGCCCATCGCCATCCCCGCCGGCGTGACCGTTACTGTGAACGGCAGCGAGGTTTCCGTGAAGGGCCCCAAGGTGGAGCTCAAGCGTATTATCCACCCCAATATGACCGTTTCCGTTGAAGGCAATGAGATCCATGTCACCCGCCCCAACGATGAGAAGCAGAACCGTGCCCTGCACGGCCTGACCCGCAGCCTGATCCACAATATGGTGGTTGGCGTGACGGAGGGCTTTAAGAAAGAGCTTGAAGTCAACGGCGTCGGTTACCGCGTGCAGAAGACGGGGAAGGATCTGGTGATGAACCTGGGGTATTCCCACCAGGTTGTGGTCTCCGAGGTCGACGGCATTACGATTGAGTGCCCGACCGCAAACAAGATCATTATCTCCGGGCCTGACAAGCAGCAGGTTGGCCAGTTTGCAGCAGAGATCCGTGAGAAGCGTCCGCCGGAACCCTATAAGGGCAAGGGCATCAAGTATTCTGACGAGTATATCCGCCGCAAGGAAGGCAAGACCGGCAGCAAGAAGAAATAAGAAAGGGGTGGCTTAAATGGTTGCTAAGAAAGATTCCAATAAGGCGCGCCTGAAGCGCCATAAGAGAGTACGCGGCAAGGTCAGCGGCACGCCCGAGCGTCCGCGCCTGGACGTATTCAGAAGTGCAAAGAATATCTATGCACAGGTCATCGACGATGTTAACGGCGTGACCATCGCCTCCGCCTCGACGGTAGAGAAGGACTTTTCCGGGTACGGCGGCAACAAAGATGCCGCAAAGAAGATCGGCCAGGTCATTGCAGAGCGCTGCAAGGCCAAAGGCATTGAGAACGTCGTGTTTGACCGCGGCGGCTATCTGTACCACGGGCGGGTCAAGGAACTCGCAGAGGGCGCCCGCGAGGGCGGCCTGCAGTTTTAAGCCGGGAGGAGGTTTAACATGGCTAAGTTTGATCGAAATGATAAGCGTGAGGACGAGTTCAAAGAGACCGTTGTCGCGCTCAACCGCGTATCCAAGACCGTCAAGGGCGGCCGCGTCATGAAATTCTCGGCGCTTATCGTCGTCGGCGACGGCAAGGGCACCGTGGGATATGGCCTGGGCAAGGCTGCCGAGGTTCCGGACGCGATCCGCAAAGGCATCGACGCGGCGAAGAAAAACCTGATTAAGGTTACCACCAAAGGCAGCACCATTCCGCATGAGGTCATCGGCGAGTTTGGCGCGGGCCGCGTGCTGCTTAAGCCGGCTGCGCCTGGTACCGGCGTGATTGCGGGCGGCGCAGTCCGTGCGGTGGTTGAAATGGCGGGCATTAAGGACATTCGTACCAAGTGCCTGCGTTCTAATAATCCGCAGAACGTCGTGATTGCGACGATCGAGGGCCTCAAGTCCATGCGTGACGCGGCTCAGGTCGCGGCTGTGCGCGGCAAAGACATCAGCGAACTGTAAGGAGGGTAATGACCAATGGCAAGCATGAAAATTACCCTGAAGAAGAGCCTGGCGGGACGCTTGGAAAAGCACATTGCGACCGCTCACGCTCTGGGTTTGAAAAAGATCAATGATGTAACCATCCAGCCCGACAATGCCTGCACCCGCGGCAAGATCGCAAAGATCGGTTACCTGCTTGAAGTAGAGGAGGCGTAACGACCATGAAGCTTCATGACCTGCAGCCCGCCGAGGGCTCCGCAAAGAAGCCGTATCGCAAGGGTCGCGGCGCGGGCTCCGGCACGGCCAAGACGGCGGGCCGCGGCCATATGGGCCCGGGGGCCCGTTCCGGGGGCGGCGTACGCGCCGGGTTTGAGGGCGGCCAGATGCCGCTCGCGCGCCGCCTGCCCAAGCGCGGTTTTACCAACATTTTTGGCACGACCTATGCGCCGGTTAATGTTTCCGTCCTCAACCGGTTTGAAGACGGTACCGAAGTCACCACAGAGCTGCTGCTCGAAACTGGTGTTGTGTCCCGCGAGAAGGACGGCATCAAGATTCTGGGTAACGGCGACCTCACTAAGAAGCTGACCGTCAAAGCGGCTGCTTTCTCCGCTTCTGCCAAGGAGAAGATCGAAGCAGCGGGCGGAAAGGCTGAGGTGATCTGAGCGTGTTCGAAACCCTAAAAAATGCCTGGAAGGTACAGGAGCTGCGCAAGAAGATCCTGTACACCGCGATGATCCTGCTGGTGTTCCGCATCGGTGCGAACATCCCGGTGCCGTTCATTGATACAAACGCCCTTGGCGAGCTGTTCGCGCAGCTTTCCGAGAGCGGCTCGGCGCTGAGCTACCTGAACATCTTCACAGGCGGCGGCCTGTCGAATGCGACCCTGTTCGCAATGTCGATCAGCCCGTATATTAACGCATCCATTATCCTGCAGCTTCTCACCGTTGCGATCCCTGCATTGGAGGCGGTTGCAAAGGAGGGCGAGGAAGGACGCCGCAAGATTGCGTCTTGGACACGCTATCTAACCGTCGTCATCGGCCTGATTCAGGGCTTTTCCTACTATGTGATGCTGCGCAATTATAACCTGCTTTCTACGACCCATTGGCTGGCGGTCGTCACGCTGATCCTGACCTTTATGGCGGGCTCGGCAGTCGTTATGTGGCTTGGGGAGCATATCACCGAGCACGGCATCGGCAACGGCATTTCCATTATCCTGTTTGCGGGCATTATCTCGCGCGGGCCCCAGCTGGTCCAGACGTTCTGGAACATGGTTTCGGGCGGCAACGTCCGCAGCATCGTTGAGGCTGTTGTGATGGTCTTTGTCGGCCTGTTTATCCTGGCCTTTATCGTTTATATGCAGAATGCAGAGCGTCGGATTCCGATCCAGTATGCAAAGCGTGTGGTTGGCCGCAAGGTATACGGCGGTCAGTCAACCCATCTGCCGATTAAGGTCAATGCGACTGGCGTTATGCCGATCATCTTCACCTCGTCTATCCTGTCGATTCCGGCGACGGTCGAAATGTTCTGGCCTGCAGAGCGCGGGCCGGTAGCAGCGGCAGTCTTTAGCCTGTTTGCGCAGACAAGCCCCTTTTATATTGTGCTGTATGCGCTGCTGATCGTCGGTTTCTCGTATTTTTATGCTTCTATCCAGTTTAATCCAATTGAAATTGCCAATAATCTTCAGAAGAACGGCGGTTTCATCCCGGGCTTCCGT
>CANPPM010000329.1 GCA_947575935.1 uncultured Butyricicoccus sp.
TGCGTTCAACGGCGAGAAAAAAGGTACGATTGTTGGCAAGGGTGCGATCAATAATCAGATGACCAATCATCTGATGTGCAGGCTTGAGGAAGCCGGCGTCCCGACACACTATGTAAAGGAACTTTCTGAACGTGAGACCGCGGTTAAAAAGGTTTCGATTGTACCGCTGGAAGTAATTATCCGCAACCTTTCCGCCGGTTCTTTCTCCAAGCATTATGGCGTAGAAGAAGGCATTGTTTTTGAGCAGCCAACCATTGAGTTTTCTTATAAAAATGATGCGCTTGGAGATCCGCTGATTAACGATTATCATGCGGTTGCTTTGAAACTTGCAACCTGGGAAGAGATTGAGCAGATTAAGAAATATGCATTTGCAGTGAACGACTTTTTGGAGGCGTCTCTGTTGGCGTGCGGTATTACACTGGTCGACTTTAAGCTGGAGTTTGGCAAACTTTCCAACGGCGCCATCGTACTAGCCGATGAGATTTCGCCGGATACCTGTCGGTTTTGGGATGTAAAAACCGGTGAAAAGCTTGATAAGGACCGTTTTCGTCGTGACCTTGGCAACGTAGAAGGGGCATATCAGGAGATGTCGCGTCGTTTGCTGGGTAGATAATTATTGACAGAGAAGGAAGTACGGAAAAACGAGGAACTAAGGAGGGGCCATGGGCGGATTTTTCGGCGCGGTTTCTAAACGGGACTGTGTTTTAGACATCTTTTTTGGGGTGGATTACCATTCGCATCTTGGTACAAGGCGCGGTGGTATGATCATTTACAGCAAGGAAACCGGTTTTCAACGCCAGATCCATAATATTGAAAACACCCCATTCCGCACCAAATTTGAAAACGATTTGCGCCAGTTTCAAGGAAACAGTGGCATTGGATGTATTAGCGATACCGATCCGCAGCCGTTGTTAGTACGTTCACACATTGGGCTATATGCTCTGACTACGGTAGGGATCGTCAATAATGCGGAGAAGTTGGTGGCACGTTATTTTTCAGATCATGGACATCAGTTTATGGCCATGAGCTCGGGGAAGGTCAATCAGACCGAGCTGATTGCAGCACTGATAAATGAAAAGCCTGATCTGGTTTCCGGCATTCTGCATGCGCAGGAGGAAATTGATGGTTCTGCAACTATTTTGGTATTGACCCCAGACGCGGTTTATGCGGCGCGTGACCAGCTGGGTCGTTTGCCCGTACTAATTGGGCAGATGGCAGATGGATGCTGCGTATCTTTCGAATCTTTTGCCTATCATAAATTAGGCTATGAGGATGCATATGAACTCGGACCGCGCGAGATTGTCAAGGTTACGGCAGAGGGGTTTGAAACCCTGTCGCCTCCGGGAGATGAAATGCGGATCTGTTCGTTCCTGTGGACGTATTATGGTTATCCAAACTCCAATTATGAGGGGAAAAATGTTGAGGTCATGCGTTATCGCAATGGCGAATTGCTGGCAAAGATTGATCAGGACCGAGGACTTGCGCAGGACGTCGATTATATTGCGGGTGTACCTGATTCTGGTATTCCACACGCGATTGGTTATGCAAATGCGGGAAATATTCCGTTTGCGAGGCCTTTTATTAAATATACGCCGACTTGGCCGCGCTCGTTTATGCCTGCAAACCAAAATATTCGGAATCAGGTGGCAAAGATGAAACAGATTCCTGTGCCTGAATTGATTGAGGGAAAAAAGCTTTTGTTTGTAGATGATTCTATTGTGCGTGGTACGCAACTGCGAGAGACGGTAGAATTCTTGTATGAGAGTGGGGCAAAGGAGGTGCATATGCGATCGGCATGCCCGCCGATTATGTACGGCTGTAAATATTTGAATTTCTCTTCCAGCAATTCTGAGATGGAGCTGTTGGCGCGCAAGACTGTGCAGAAGTTGGAGGGCGACGAGGGGCAAAAGCATTTAGAGGAGTATGCGGATGCAAACACCGAGCGAGGGCAGTGCATGCTGCGTTCTATTTGTGAGGAGTTTGGGTTTAGCTCGCTCGGCTATCAGTCGCTCGACGGCCTGTTGGAAGCAATCGGGATTGATCGTTCCAAAGTGTGTACCTATTGCTGGAACGGCAAGGAATGAATGTGTGTTTCAGATTAAAATGAAAAAGGGGGAACATTCGGTCAGGTGGATTTCTCTGATCCGGAGATATTATCCGGCATTGTCTATTGGAGAGATCCGGCAGCGGATGGAAACGGATTCGTTTGTGGTTACGCAGGAGCCAGTCCCCCGATACGATCCTGTGGATGAGGAACGTGGAACAGATCGTTTGATGCTTTTCTGTGAATTGTTGGATGTGCTGGAGCAGCAGGGGGCAGCTTTTACGCTTTTTGAAGACGGGGAGCCAATGACGCGTACCATGTTTTGCAGCCGACTGAAAATGTTGCAAGAAATTGAACGGCAAACCGAGCTTGACATGGAGCGGGAGGCTAACGAACCGGCAAATTTGTAGACTTGTTTCCTGTATAGATCAATAGGGTAAACGGCAGCTGGGGTTGACAGCGATGCAGTCAGAGAGTAGAGCGGCGTATTTGGTCGATGCGCCAGGCGACCGAGGAATCAGTCTATCGCATGATACCTCATATAGCGCTGTTTGTGCTTCGACATTGTGGATAGAGGGACTGCGGGATTGCTGTCAGCAGTCGTGGTATGATCCGTTCCTGTAAAGAGATCAGCCTTGACAGTAAAATCTTTTTACGAGGGCAGTTGGATAGTATGCCCGGGGAAATGGAGATTGTTCATGTGTGTCATTCAACAATTGGCCACGTCTCTCGAGCGGATGCATAGTTGCTGTTCATTGCACATGTTAAAGGAAATTTGGCGGTTACGTATAATGGCAGCCTGATCAATAGCGATAGAACTGCGCCGAGAGATTGAACAAAACGGCAGAGTCTTTCCCAGATTGTGAGCTGCTGTTTGCTCACAATCGAATCGTGGAGGAAATGCGCGGGTTAACGGGCGTGGATTCACTTGGATTTTGCCGGTCGAGGCCGTACGGAAAATTGCGTTCAGCCGTAAGATGGATTTTCGTGATGCATGTTTTACCGGTGAATATCCTATGGAAGTTTCCGGACAGATTATAAAAATATGTTTGAAAGTGAGATTGAATTATGAGTAATGTGAATAAATTAGAAATAGAAACGCAAGACAGAATATTACATAAAATATTTGAAGAAAAATTAAAATACACTTATCTTGGAAATTTTGAAGATAGAGACAATAACT